>CAZMWI010000200.1:0-4691 GCA_964569945.1 uncultured Ignavibacteriaceae bacterium | reverse complement strand
CACCCGATGAGGAAGGGGCAAACAAGTTTTCAAATTCGAACCCATTTTGCGACAAACAACGACATGACAATAATTTATGGGAAATAATGGACTGTATTATCCGGTATTTTATTCGGCAACCGGCTTTGGTTCATCATTCGGGCTGAGACGAACCTCGAACACCTGCAGCAAAGAAACGAACACCGCCGCGATAAGCGGCCCCAGGACTATCCCGATCAGGCCGAACATATAAAGCCCGCCCATAATCGAGAAAAAGAGCAACAGGGTATGCATACGGGTCTTACCGGTGAACAAAAGCGGACGGATAAAATTATCGATCTGGCTGATGACCACCACCCCGATCGCAATAAGCGCTATACCTCTGACCGGCGACCCGCCGAAAAAGAGTATAATCCCGGCCGGAATATAAATCAGAAACGGCCCGAGAATCGGCAAAAAGGCCAAAAAGGCCATCACCGCCCCCCAGAACACCGGCGAGGAAATCCCGAAAATGGCGAAAATAATGCCGCCCACCGCTCCCTGTATCAGCGCCACAACGACACCGCCGTACATCATCCCCTCAATAATTTCGTGCATGTGCGCATACATCACAGCCACCTGAGTCGGCATCAGCGGGGTGATCCTTTTCAGAACGCGAATAATCTTCTCACCGTCGCGGAAGAAGAAAAACATGGAGAAAATCATCAGCACGAAATAAAACACGGTCCGGCTGATGTTGGCGATAAGAGTGGTCGCCTGCCCACCGACGGCTTTGGTCAAAACGGAAACGGCATCTTTGAGAATAGTTTCGAAATCCATCTCTGCCAGCTGCGGATTAGAGGCCAGTTTCTCTTTAATCGCCCCCCAGAATGGCAGTTTGACAGTCAGCAGATTCTTCAGCTCGCCGCTTTGATAAAGATCATTGACTTTGGTCAGCGCATTGGCCGCCTCACTAACCAGCGACGCCAGCATATAAAGCGTCGGACCTATAATAATCAGGAATATCAAAATACACGCAATAACCGATGTGAGAGTAGGAGATTTAATTTTCTTCAGCAGCCACTTGTAAGCTGGATAGAAGACAATCACCAGCACCGCCGCCCAGGCAATAGGCAGGAAGAACGGGACCATCAGACGATAAAATAGGTAGAATATGGCCGCGACGATCAAAAAGAACAGGGCTGTCACAAAATACTCTTTTTTCATTTTTCGACTCGATTTTGACCTGTATAAAATTGGGCGTTTAAATATCCCGGCGCAAGAACAATCTGACCTCCAACCGACTCGGCGACCAGCTCATAACGTAACAGAGGATATAATTTATTGACAATATATAAGCGGGGCCTATATTTATGGATATAGAAGTACAATTTCGAAAATACTGATTTATCATATACTGCCGGGGTCTTGATATGAAAATTTCTAATGTCGTTTTGCTGGCTCTGTTAATATCGTTTGTGTTGGGCTCGGCCGTCCTGGCCGAGGACACTCCCGAACAGCTGGTAGCCCGCCAGAAACAAATCAACGACAGCCTCGGGCTCGACTGGACGCCGAAAATTACGTCGGTCATCACCGACTATACCCCGGAAGAACGCAAACAGATGTGCGGCGTCAGACTGCCCGAAAACTGGAAAGAAATCTGGGAATCGCACCTCGATCCCAACCGCTTCAACAAGGACGCCAAAGACCTGCCGTCGTACTTCAACTGGGAAGACGAGGGCAAGGTGACTGGAATAAGAAATCAGGGAAGCTGCGGTTCGTGCTGGATATTCGCGTCGGTAGCGGCCCTGGAATCCCAATACCTGATATACAGATTGTATAACTATAACCTGTCAGAACAGCAAATTCTATCCTGCGAATCGCAGGGCTGGGGATGTGACGGCGGCTGGATGGAAACCTGCTACCAGCATTTCCGGAATCCCGGATCGATATTCGAGACGGCGATGCCGTACCAGGCTAACGACGAAGTACCGTGCACCGAAGGTTCATACCCGGTAATGGCCAAGATACTGGATTGGACTTCGGTGCCCGAAGACGTAAACTCAATTAAGCAGGCGGTGATGGTGGCGCCGATTGCCGTGACTATGGACGTTTACGACGATTTCGATATTTACGGCGGCGGGTGCTATGAATGGGACGGCGTCAGTGAATATGCGGCCGGGCACGCCGTTCTTATTGTGGGCTGGGACGACAGCTTCTGCGGCGGTGATGGTGCTTGGAGAGTGAAAAACAGCTGGGGGACGATGTGGGGCGATGACGGATTCTTCTGGATCAAGTACGGCGACTGCGGAATCGGTTTTGCCGGGGCCCTGCTCGAAGTGGATGCCGTCTGGATTACCGATTCGACCGACCTTCCACCGGGCGTCATCGGTGAAGAATACTCGCATCAGGTAACCGCTACCGGCGGCGTACTGCCATACCATTTTTCGATACAGGTGGCGAACCTTCCCGACGGCCTGACCATAAGCGAAGGCGGCCTCATTTCCGGCACCCCGACCCGGGTCAAAAACTATACATTTGCCGTGCGCGTCGAAGACAACGCCGATCCGCCGAAGTCATATTTCAAATACCACAACCTGCCAATTCTGGAAACCGCACCGGCACAGTACTGCGACTTCAACTGGGACGGCAACCACAATCTAATTGATATCCTGGGTATGATTGACAATCTTTACAATGGTGGACCACCCCCGGCCGATCCCGACCTGGCCGATTGCAACTGTAGCGGCGATTGCAACTTATTAGATATTTTGACTCTAATAAATGTGTTATATCACGGTTATCCGCCCCCGTGCTCGTGGGATTAGTTAACATACACTAATCCTCTATCGAAAACCGCCATCCGCAATAAAAGTCGCGGTCGCCTCCGTCCGGAGGGCAAGCCAGGCATTCCGTCTTGATTCGCGGGTCTATCGTCCTGGCGAATTCGGTATACTCGACAATCCCGACCGACTTGCACGGAAACGGGGGCAGATTTTTTCTCTTACGTGCCGACTGCACCCGGCAGTCGACCATTTTGAACACGAACGATTTATCGGTTTCTTCCGTAATCGTCTGCTCGTTCAGAACGGAGTACAGGCGATACTGCAACGCCTTCTTGAGTGCTTCGAGCCCGCCGTTTTCGGGAATGCTGTGACGGGCCATGATACGTTTGGCCTCGATGCGCGTGAACTTATCCCAGGCTTTGGTATCGAGTTTGATCGCGGTTTTCATATCGCACTCATGCTCGACCGCCTGAAACCAGAGGCCGTCGTGGGCCAGCCAGTTCTTGGCAAAATCTTCGATTATACCGATCAGCATTTCTTTGGGAAAATCTTCGAGACGTTTGACGGACATATACAAATCCTCAAAATTCAGGGTATAGTTTTGCCCTGATAATAAAGACAAAGATCGTCCCGGACAAGAAATTTCGAATCAGGCTCGCGCTCTTACTTTTCCCAGAACCATCCGGCGTTGTCGGTATAGTAGTCTATCATATGGCCGGATGTTTTTTCGGTCGTATCGGCCGTCCCGACCAGCTTGGGTCGGTACCCCAGTGGGTACAGATATACCCAGCCGACGTCGCCAGGATCCGACTCATACCCGAAACTGCTTTCAATCGGAGTTAGAAATCGGAAAAGGTTTTTGGCCATATAGCCCCGGTATTTCACGGCATCATACCCCTGCCCGTTCCAGTCGATATCTTTATTCAAAACGAGCGAATCGCCGTTGATGTATGCCTCGCGAACCTCCATAGGACCGAGGAGTTCACCATCGGCGTTTTCGAAATACGCCCGAAAAGTCGGGTCGAGCATTACCCACTTGCCGAGCGAATCCGACCAGATCATATCGACCACGTGGCAGTCGGTGTCGGCCGTATCATAAGGCATACAGGTCAGATGCCGCACTTTCAGACCGACCGAAAGACACGCCTCGTTCATGATCGTAGCCATCATACGGCAATTGACGCCGCGCCCGGAATCGGAGCAAACCTGGATTATGTGCAGCGCGTTACGGGGATTGGGATTGTACGACGACCCGTCGTGACGAACTATGCCGTGCGTCCAATACATAAGATTCATAGCCTTCTCGATATCGCTGCCGCCTCCGGCGATGCTGTCGAGATTGTATTTATGATTCAATTCGACCAGCCCGGAGTCGTCGGGTGGAGAATACTTGAAATCCGGAAAACCGGCTATCGAAGAATTATCGAAATTTTCGTACTCGCGCAGAAGATCGGCAAATCGCTGCATTTGATCTGGGGTGGAGTCGAACCAGATATAGAGAATTATATCCCGCGACGGCGCCTTTATTGTTACCGGTACCATTTCTTTGGACGAAGGTATCGTCACAGTGTCAAAAGCGCTGCAAATGAAAAGCGTATCGACGTCGACCACGCGGCCGGTATCGAGGTCTTTAACCATATCAAGAGTGACAGGAGAAGTATAATTCCGGGTTACGAACGTGAATCCGGTGCTGTCGACGTTTAAAATATATTCCTGTTTATCCGCCGCGCACAAAGATGACGCAAGCACGACGATAGATGAAATGAGGATAAATAGACGGCGGTGCATTTTTCCCTCCTATGGAAAAAGCGGTTGTCTTTTAAGTTTCCTACGGATTTTCAGGACCGAGGTTGCGAACAAAATCCTCGCGCCTGATATCAAGCAGCGCCAGCGCCTCATTCAGACGGCGCTCGTTAGGAGGGAGACTGCTCAGCCGTTCCAGCGCCT
>CAZMWI010000199.1:0-4730 GCA_964569945.1 uncultured Ignavibacteriaceae bacterium | reverse complement strand
AAACGCGGACAGATCTCTTCGGTAGGCGCCCGGGGCCTGATGCAGATCCGGCCGTTTGTCGGAAAATCGCTGGCCGATAAAGTCGGTGCCGACTGGGAAGGGGCCGAGACGCTTTTCCAGCCGGACGTCAATATCCGCATGGGGGCACTGCACCTGTTTGAGATGATATTGAAGTTCAAGGACGTGCGGCAGGCGATAGTTTCGTATAATCTCGGTGAGGCGGAGCTTAGAAGCCGGGTTCGCAAAAACAAGCCGTTACCCCGGGCATTTTTCGACCGGGTAATCAGCAATTATGATATGCTCAAGGAGAAATACGACATTTGAAAAAGCTCATATTTTTAATAATAGTCGCAGGCAGCATTTTAAGCCTGTGGGGTTGCGGCGGACCGAAAATGAACCTAGTCGATGATCCACGTCTTTTATTCGATCAGGGAATGAACGACTTTCAGAACCAGAAATATATTTCGGCCAGGGAAAAATTTCAGCGACTGGTTTATAATTTCCCGGGCGCCGTCTTCGTCGATTCGGCTCAATTCTTCCTCGCGCAATCGTACTTCGGAAACGAAGAGTACGAACTGGCGGCTGTCGAGTACAACCGTCTTGTCTCGAACTATCCACAATCAGAATTGTACGACGATGCCCAGTACATGACGGGCCTTTGTTATTTTAAAAATACGCCGAAAAATTACGGTTTGGATCAGGAAGACCTCAAGCTGGCTGTTGCCGCCCTGAACAACTTTATGCTCGACAATCCGGAATCGGACCTGGTCCCGGATGCCAAAGATATAATTCTCAAGGCCCGCACCCGGCTGGCGCACAAGGATTATGCAAGCGGGATTTTGTACACCAAGATGTATGATCTTAAAGCCGCCCGGATATACTTTCAACAGGTAATCGATGAGTACACCGATACCGAGTATGCCGGGATGGCCCTGTTTCAGCTGGCTAAAATCGACTATAAAGAGAAAAATTATCAATCGGCCTCGGATCGTCTGAATCAATTTCTGAATATTTATGAAAATTCAGAATATGCCTCCAAGGCCAGAAATCTGCTCGAAGAAATAACGCTCAAGACGGCGAAGGCACAGGCGTCTGACGATGAGCCCTGATGGCGGTGGAAAATGGGGTTTGATGGGGGGTATTTTCGACCCCATTCATATCGGACATCTGATTCTGGCCGAGTCTGCCCTCGAAAAATGCGGATTTGACGGTGTCCTGTTTGTCGTTTCCCTTGACCCGCCTCACCGCTCGCAAAAACCGATTGTATCGTTTGAGGACAGGCTGGTCATGACCCGGCTGGCGGTCGCGGATAATGAAAGATTTGAAGTTTCCGCATTGGAAAAAGAGTTGGCGTCACCGGGCTATACTCTGGCCGTGGTGGAGTATCTCGAACAGAAATATCCGTCGACCGAATGGAGCCTTATTTTGGGTGCCGATAACATCGCCATTTTCGATTCCTGGCACAAACCCGATGAGCTTGTCAAGCGGGTGAAAATAGTAGTCGGGAACCGTCCCGGCTTCGACGACGCTTTCGAAAAATCGCAGTGGGAAAATCATTTGAAATCGTTCAAAATGCCTTTGATTGAGATTTCATCGACGAATATTAGACAGTCGATCAAACAAGGCCAATCGATTCGTTATTTCGTTCCCGATGAGGTCCGCGAATTTATCTCAAGCCGGGGGCTATATAGATGAGCGGCAAAAATATTTATCTTGTCGATGGCTCGGCGATCTTTTACCGGGCCTATTTTGCTTTTATACGGAACCCTCTGTTTAATTCCAAAGGCGAGAACACGTCGGCCACGTTCGGATTCGTGAATTCCCTGATGAAAATCATCCGCGACGAAAATCCCGATTATATGGCGGTTGTCTTCGATACCAAGGCGCCGACTTTCCGTCACGAGATGTACAAAGAGTACAAGGCAACCCGTGAGAAAATGCCCGAAGAACTGGTTGTGCAACTGCCGCGCATTCGTGAAGCGGCCGATGCTTTGAATATCACGTGCCTTGAAATGGAAGGCTACGAAGCCGATGACATCATCGGCACCATCGCCAAACAAGCCGACAAAGTCGGCATGAACGTTTGGCTGGTTACGGGCGATAAAGATTTCTTCCAGCTGGTCAACGATAAAGTTCGCATCTATAATCCGCAAAAAGGTGCTAAGTCTGCCGAAATCCTCGACCCCACCGGCGTACAAGAGAAGTTTGGCGTTCCGCCGGAGAAAATTATTGATATGCTGGCATTAATGGGAGATTCCTCAGACAACGTCCCCGGCGTTCCCGGCATCGGCCCCAAAACGGCTATATCTCTGCTAGAGCAATTCGGCGATCTCGACTCCATATTAAATAGCGCGGATAAAATAAAAGCGGCCGGGGTCAGAAAGAAAATTGAACAGAATATTGATAAGGCAAAGCTTTCGCGCAAGCTGGTGACAATCGACACCTCGGTTCCGATTGAATTCGATCTTAACAAGCTCAAGTGGGAAACTGTCGATTTCGAAAAAGCGAAGAAGCTGTTTTTGGAGCTGGAATTTGTCAACCTCCTCGAAGAGCTCGCCAAACAGGTTGGTAAGCTCGATCTTCAGTTAAGTACATCCGACAAAAACAAGCACCTCTCACCGCCGAAGGCGGATTATAAATGCATCAACACGATTGACGATCTGACAGCTTTGGTTGAAAAGCTGCAAACCAAAAAAGAAATTGCAGTTGATACCGAGACCACGTCGATTGATCCGTTCCAGGCCAGGCTGGTCGGAATTTCATTGTGCGCCGAGGCCGGGAAAGCCTATTATATCCCTCTGCGGCACGATGACAAGGCGGGCAATATACCATTCGGAAAAGCAAGCAGGATAATATCAAAACTTCTCACAAATAAGAAAGTCCAGAAATTCGGACAGAATATTAAGTACGATCTTGAGGTGCTAAGGCGCGAGGGTTTTGAGATCAACCCGGTCAGCTTCGATACTATGCTGGCCTCGTACGTAATAAATCCATCGGGACGGCAGCACAGTCTCGACACGCTGGCTTTCGCACATTTCAACTACCACATGCAGCCGATTACGGATTTGATCGGGACCGGGAAAAAACAAAAGTCATTCGCGACAGTGGACATAGATAAAGCGACCTTTTACGCTGCCGAGGATGCGGACTATACCTACCGATTGAGGGGAGTGCTGGCACCGAAGATTGATCAATTAAACCTGCAGAACTTGTACTATAATGTCGAACTCCCGCTGATACCCGTTCTTCAGGATATCGAAGAGGCCGGGGTAAGGATCGACTGCGATTTTCTGGCTGATATGTCCAAAGACATGGATGTGCAGCTGGAGAAACTTGTAAAGGATATTTATAACGAAGCCGGGCACGAGTTCAATATCAATTCGACCCGTCAGCTGTCAGAAGTGCTGTTCGATGAGTTGAAACTCCCGACCAAAGGTAAGACGGCCAAAAAAACCGGCTATTCCACCGATGTCAAAGTGCTCGAGGAACTGGCCGGGATACACGACCTCCCGCGTCTGGTGCTTAATTATCGCCAGTTAACCAAACTCAAGAATACATACATCGACGCCATCCCGCTTCTGGTTAATAAAGAAACCGGCCGGGTGCACACTTCATTCAATCAAACTATCGCGGCCACCGGACGGCTGTCGTCGACCGACCCCAACCTGCAAAACATCCCGATCCGGACCGAGGCGGGCCGACAGATTCGCAAGGCCTTCATTCCGCGAGATAAATCACACGGCATCATGAGCGCCGATTATTCGCAGATAGAGCTTCGTATTCTGGCGCATTTCACCCAAGATAAGGCACTGATCGAAGCTTTTAAAAAAGACGAGGACATTCACGCCCGAACGGCCGCCGACGTATACGGGGTTAAAATGGATAAGGTCACATCCTCAATGCGGCGGGCCGCCAAGACCGCCAATTTTGCCGTCATCTATGGTGTCTCGGCTTACGGTCTTTCGCAGCAGACCGAATTGAATATGGGCGAATCGAAAGAATTTATCGATACATATTTCGAGCGCTATCCGGGCATCCGCAAATACATGGACGACACCATCGCCTTCGCCAAAGAAAAAGGGTATGTGACTACTCTGTATAATCGTATTCGCTACCTGCCGGAAATTAACGCCAAAAATTTTCAGGTGCGTCAGTTTGCCGAACGGACGGCTATCAACACGCCGATACAAGGCACCGCCGCCGACATGATCAAGGTCGCCATGATCGACATTCACAAGAAGATGCGCAAGATGAAATCTAAGATGATTCTGCAGGTACACGATGAACTTGTCTTTGATATTCATAACGACGAAAAAGACGAGGTCAGAACTCTGGTCAAAGACGGCATGGAAAAGGCGGTCAAGCTCAAAGTCCCGATAAAGGTCGACATCGGCATCGGCCCCAACTGGCTGGAAGCGAAATAGGGGCTGATGTGTTAATCGGCCTTGTCGGACAGATCGGATCGGGGAAATCCGAAGTCGCCGCAATTTTCAGAGAATTTGGGGCGTTCATAATCTCCGCCGATAAAATCGGCAAAGATGTTGTCGAAAAAAATCCGGCCGTACTCAAACGACTCGCCAGAACTTTCGGCTCCGACATATTGACGCCATCAGGTCGCCTGAGGCGGAAGCGTCTGGGGCGTCTGGCATTCGCCGATGAAAAATCAAAGGCCCGCCTTAATGCCATTGTCCATCCGTATCTTTTAAAAGAACTGACTCGGCTGTCCAAAA
>CAZMWI010000198.1:0-4740 GCA_964569945.1 uncultured Ignavibacteriaceae bacterium | reverse complement strand
CCTTGACTTCACCGGACAAAAAAAGTATATTCTCCCCGCTCGATGCGAGAGTGGCGGAATCGGCAGACGCGCTGGATTTAGGATCCAGTCCCGAAAGGGCGTGGGGGTTCAAATCCCCCCTTTCGCATGTAACGTGAAAGAAAGGACTTACGGTTTGAAAACTGCAATAAAATCTTCCGACGGCCTCAAACGCGAAATCGAAGTCGAAGTCCCGGCCGACATTGTCGAAGCCGCCTTCGCCGAACGCTACCACAAATACCGCAAGGAAGCCAATATCAAGGGATTCCGTCCCGGTAAAGCACCGCTGGCCATCATCAAAAGCAAATTCCAGGAAGCCATCCGCGATGAAGTCATCCAGGAGTTGGTTAACGATTCCTATCCGCAGGCAGTCAAAGAGCATGATCTCGACGTCGCCTCCGCCCCCAAATTTCCGGAAATCGACTTGAAGGAGGGCGCACCGTTCAAGTACGTCGCCGAAGTCGAAGTCATGCCGGTGATCGAGAAGGTCGAGTACGACGGTCTGGAACTGCCCAAAGAGGAAATAGAAGTCAAGGATGAGGAAATCCAAACCGTAGTCGATTATCTCCGCAAAAAACATTCGGAACTGCGCGTCGTGGACCGCCAAGCCAAAGAAGACGACGTTCTGATAGTCAACCTGGTCAAGCTCGACGATCCCGATAAGATCCTCGACGGCGACAGTTTCGACGACAACGAAGTCGAACTTTCCAGCCAGTACACCGTCAAAGAACTGCGCGAGGGTCTTCCCGGAATGAAAGCCGGGGATTCCAGGGAAATTACGGTCAGCTACCCGGACGATTATTCACAGAAGAAATTCGCCGGCCATACGATTAAGTTTAACTGCACCGTCAAAGAGGTCAAAGAACGAATCCTGCCGCCGGAAGACGATTCCTTCGTGCCGATCGTCGGCGAACAGGGCACCTTTCTCGAACTGCGGCTGAAAATCCGCCAGGACCTTGTCAGACAGAAAGAGCTCGACCTTAAAAAATTCTATCAGGAGCGCCTTCGCGATCAGGTCATCGACAAAAACCAGGTTCAGATTCCGCAGGCGATGGTGCTCAATTATCTCGAATCGATGAAAGAGGATTTTCGCAAAAACAACCAGCCGTTCGAAGAGAAGACGTTCGAGATGCAGTACGGCCTTCTGGCCGAGAATGCCCTGCGCTGGAATATGCTGATGCACAAGCTCACCGAGCAGGAAAATATTGAAGTTTTGCCGTCGGATACCGAAAATTGGATAAAAGGCTTTGCCGAACGTTATAAAATGGAATTCGACAAGGCCAAAGAGGTTTTGTCCCAGTCCGGGCGAAACCAGGAAATTAAGGAAACCATTCTCGAGGATAAGGTGTTCGACTTTTTGACGAGCCGGGCGAAGATGGTTGACGCCCCCAAGCCCGAACCGGAAAAGGACACACCGGATAAAACCACGGAGGAAAAGTAATGACTTTGGTACCCATGGTGGTCGAACAGACCGGACGCGGCGAACGCGCCTATGATATATACTCACGGCTGCTTAAAGACCGGATCATTTTCATCGGAGCCCCGATCGAAGACCATCTGGCCAACCTGGTTATAGCCCAGCTTCTCTTTCTGGAAGCCGACGACCCGGAAAAAGATATATATATATACATCAATTCGCCGGGCGGATCGGTTACGGCCGGAATGGCCATCTACGATACGATGCAGTTTGTCAAGCCCGACATCGCCACGACCTGCATGGGCCTTGCGGCGTCGATGGGCTCTTTCCTCCTGACCGCCGGAACCAAGGGAAAACGGGCGGCCCTGCCCAATTCACGAATCATGATTCACCAGCCTCTGGCCGGAACCCAGGGACAGGTGTCCGACATCGAAATCATGACCAAGGAATTCGTAAAGACCAAACAGCACCTCAACGAACTGTTGTCACAGCATACCGGACAGCCTCTCGAAGTGATCGAAAAAGACACCGACCGCAATAATTTTATGTCGGCCGATGAAGCCATGAAGTACGGATTAATCGACAAAATTTACGAGTTCGGACGCAAAGAAAAGAAATAGGACATTATGACCGACAAGCCCACGGATAAAAAATCATCGGATGATTCGGGCGGTTACGGAAATCATCATCGTTGCAATTTCTGCGGCAAACCAGCTTCGAAAGTAAAACGTCTTTTCGCGGGTTACGAAGCTTTCATCTGCAATGAATGTGTCAATCTTTGTCATGACATTCTCGAAACCACCCCTGATGTGGGCGACGCCGATGAAACGTTCGAGGTCCCCAAGCCTATTGAAATAAAGGCCTTTCTCGATAAATTCGTCATCGGGCAGGAATTCGCCAAGCGCAATGTCGCGGTGGCGGTTTACAATCATTATAAAAGAATCAACGATATGGCCTCGGGCAGTCAACAGCGCAAAAAAGATTCCGAGGTCGAACTGGAAAAATCCAATATTCTCTTGATCGGCCCGACCGGGACCGGCAAGACTCTTATAGCCCGGACACTGGCCAAATTCCTGCAGGTACCCTTTTCCATAGCCGATGCCACCGTCCTGACCGAAGCCGGCTATGTCGGCGAGGACGTCGAGAATATTCTGGTCAGGCTGTACCAGGCCTCGAACTACAATCAGGCCCGCACCGAGCGTGGAATTATCTATATCGACGAGCTCGATAAAATCGCACGCACCGACGGCAACCCGTCGATCACCCGCGACGTCTCCGGTGAAGGAGTCCAGCAGGGGCTGTTGAAAATCCTCGAGGGAACCGTCGCCAACATCCCGCCTAAAGGCGGCCGCAAACATCCGGAACAGTCGTTCGTCCCGATCGATACCTCGAACATCCTTTTCATCTGCGGTGGAGCATTCGAGGGTCTGGAAAAAATCGTCGCACGGCGGGTCGGCAAAAAACAGGTCGGTTTCGACGCCGAGACTCTGAACATCAATCACAGTACGCCGGAAATTCTGGACTACACCGATCCTCAGGACCTGCTGGAATTCGGACTGATCCCGGAGCTGATCGGCCGTCTGCCGGTGACCGCGCCGCTCCGGCCGCTCGACAAAAACGCCCTGTTCTCGATTCTGACCGAACCGCAGAATGCCATCACCAAGCAGTACCAGAAATTATTCGAGATGGAAGGCATCAAGCTGACCTTCGAGCAGGAAGCGCTGTGGGAGGCGGTCGCGATTGCCGAGACCAAAAAGACCGGTGCGCGGGCGCTGCGTTCGATCTTCGAGAAGGCGATGCTCAATATCATGTACGATGCACCGTCGCGGGAAGACATCTCCGAAGTCGTCATCACGCCCGAAGTCGTCAAAGACGGCGCCGACCCCAAATACATCCCAAAGCAGCACAAGCAATCGGCGTAAAATCGGCGATATATCGTCACGAATTAATCGCTCCTTTATATTTCAACAGGTTCATAAGCATTGACAATTCGGCACCAACCGTTTAGTATTAGCTATCATTAACGAAGCCGAGGTGCCATGTCGAATATCGATCGAATATTTTTTCTGATTATAGCTTTTTTGGTGATTGGGTCGTCGGTTTCGTATGCCGACGAGCACGATGCGATCTATATGAAAGACAGCAGTATCGTGAGGGGCTATATAATCGATAATGTCCCCGACAGCTTTGTTAAGATATTGACCGTCGACGACACTATGGCGGTGATTTCCTACGACCTTATCAACGGCATCAGAAAAGAAGACGACAAGCGGATCGGCATAACGTCGTACGGACAATCCTACCATTGGATACAACCCGGCTTTTTCGCGAGAACGGGATTCCTGTTCCCCAAACGCGGGGACGTCATATTTACGGTGGGATTCGACCTGTCCCGGGCCGTAATAAAAAACGCCTCGATGGGTATCGGCGCCGAATTCGACAACTATCCCTTTGAAGATACTTTTCTGTTTTACGGTGATTTCAAGCTGGCCCTGATGAACAACGACATCACTCCCCTGCTCATAGCCGACGTGGGTTATGCGACCTGTTTTGACGGCGTGGATTCGAAATTCCGAAACGGCGGTTTTGCGTACGCACTCGGGGCCGGTCTGCAGTTTCGAAGCGTGAAAAATCTCTGCCTGCAAGTCAATATGCTTTATAAAAGACAGAGTTTTGCGGAAGAAATTCAAAATATCAAACAATATCCCAATTTCGTCGATGGCTCGCATATCGACACCTGGCATCTGACAATCGGACTGTCGATCTGATTAAGTCGATATAGTTCAACATGATCCGGCCGTTGCGATCCGAGTTTATTTCATCTTCACAGTCGACGGGAATATTCAATCATCGCCTGAATGACTGCTTCATTTTGCCGGAATTGTCCTAAAATAAAAGCGCACCCTGGTGGGGTGCGCCCGGGTAAAAATGTGGGGTTGATCCCGGTCGAAGCGAGCTTCACCGAAATCATAGTTATTGACGAATCCCCGGCCCAAATGTTTAAAAAATCTCAAAAAAATCGGAAAATTTTTTCCACCCTGCCTTCTTTCCACTCCAATCAATGTCCGGATTGTCTCTTAAATGTCATTCCCAAAACAACTTTCAATGTCATTCCCGACCTGATCGGGAATCCATCTTCTATCTTTCGGATTCAATTGTCGGGTTTCTCATTTTGCTGCGCTCCATTCGGCGTGTGGCCCCTTCAAATTCATTTGGAGGGGTCTTCCTAACACGCTCACACTCTACCGCCACTCCAAACAAGTTTGGAGTGGCTACCCGACCCCTAATGTACGTTGTGATCGGCG
>CAZMWI010000197.1:0-4749 GCA_964569945.1 uncultured Ignavibacteriaceae bacterium | reverse complement strand
CATATTGCCGGTATTTCTGAAGCGCGTTCAATCCGTCCAGTTTCGGGTGCTCGCGGTCTATTTCCCACGGGTGTATATATAATACGGCGGGACGATTCTCGGCGTTAAGGCGTTTAATCATCCACGACGTGAACCAGAGCGGGCCGTGGCGGAGATATCCTCCCCCGCCGACCGGAAAATTCTTGCCAAATATCTTTATTGTGGAAGCCGGGACTTCATATAAAGTCATCCCGCTATCGAGCTGCATGCGGAACGTCCCGGTCGGCGCGTCCGGCTCGCCGTACAGATCGTGCGCGATAGGAAACAAAGATGAATCGTACTCGAAACCCAGCTCGGCCAAAACCTCAAAAGCCCACCGGATACTTGAATTGATCGACCAGCTCGGAGCCCGATATCCAACCGGTGTAATACCGGTGGCTTTTAATATGGCATTAACCGCCATCTCCGTATCGCGTTTGAATTCATCCCGATCAAGCGTATCGACTCGTCGGTGATAGTAACTGTGGCAGCCAATCTCATGACCGGCTATCGAAATTTCTTTTATAATCTGCGGATATTTTTCGGCCACCCAGCCCAATACGAAAAACGTCGCCCGGACATGGTAGTCGTCGAACAGCGATAGTATCTCCCTGGTGTTTTTCTCCACCCTTTCGGGAAGGTCGTCCCATTCTTCGCGGGCAATTACATCGCGAAGGTTTTCGACAACGAACCATTCCTCGAGATCGACAGTTAAAATATTGGTAACCATGACGACAGACTTAAGATGATTTCAGCTTTTGGCGGATTTTGGCTTGTACTGGTAGCCATAATAATTATAATCGTAATAGTGCGGCAGCGCCCGATCGAGGTTGTTAACCACGACCCCGATAAACTTGCCTTTGTTCGAAGCCAGCAGCTCGCTGGCCCGCGTAACGACCGATTTCTGTGTTCCTCCGGCCTTAACGACCATGATCGCGCCATCGACTTCATCCAGCAATATAAGCGGGTCCATAACCGGCACCAGCGGCGGCGAATCGACCAGGATGAGGTCGTAATAAAATTTCATTTCATCCATGATGCGATGAATATCGACGCCGTTGATGACTTCGGACGGATTGTGAATCATGCGACCGGCGGTCATAATGTCGAGATTTTCCTCCGACGTTTTCTTAACCATGGAACGAGCCGCTTTCTTGTCTATCAAAATATCCGAGACGCCTTTTTCGAGCGGAAGTGAAAACAATCGATGGACGGTCGGGCGCCGAAGATCAAAATCGATCAAAAGCGTCTTTTTCTTTTTCAACACCGCGGCCGTCATGGCCAAAAAGGCCGACACAATCGACTTACCTTCGGACAGTATCGCCGATGTAACCAGCAGGGCACGCTTTTCACCGCCGTTACCACTTCCGTTTATATTATGCAAAAGCCGCCGGAACTCGGTCGTTTCCGGAGCTTCCACGTCGAAATATTCGAGTATCGATGGTTTCTTTTGCTGGACCATAATCCCTCTAATTATCGGACTTGGCAATATCCGTGGTGGTATCGCAAATACGAGAATATTCATCCTCGCTTAGTTTCAAGGCCCTGTCGGCCGCTCTGAAGCCCGGATTCAATTCAAGGCCTTTCTTTAAGTACTCTATACCCTTCTGCCAATCAAAGCGGGCCTGGTGCAAATAACTCAAGGCCAGTTCATAGAACAAGTCAACGTAATTCGGGTTCCGGGTAAGTTCGTTTTCGAGATAAGAAATGCGTTCGGCGATCTGGCTACGGCTCACCCAGTCGGTGTACATCAGGAAACGGTCGAAATATTTGGCCTTCTTGGTCATGCGGCTTTTTTTATAATTGTCCCGCACCTTTGTTATCAGATCGTACGCTTCCTGCAAGTTGTTATCAGACAGCGCTTCCAGTGACTGGGAGTATTCTCTCGTCTTGAAATCCAGCTGAATGACGGTCGCTTTGCTCAGATAATCCAGAGCTTTGGATTTCAATTCAGAGTACATATCGAAATCTTCGTGGCTGATACCATTGTGGATGTATGTCAGCGCGAGGTTTAAATAAGCCTCGGCATAATAGACATTCAATTTCAGAGCCTCTTCGAATTCAATTACGGCTCTCTTGACCGAACCCACCGCCAGGCACACCTCTCCGAGATTGTTGCGGTAATCGGCGAAACGAGGAGACAACTCGACCGCCTTCTCGGCGGCCCTGGCGGCTTCTTCGGTATTTCCGCAGGCAGTCTCAGTTTGAGATAGTACAAAAAAGGCCTGGTGATAGTTATTGCGTAATTCGCATGACAATCTCAATAAATCGCACGCCTCGGCGTTCAGTCCTTTGTGAAACAGGGCCGAGCCCAGATGATACAATACTTCCGGATCGGCCTTTTCTTTCGCTTCATGAATGCTCTTAAGCAGGAATTCCAGTTCTTCTTTCTTGCGGTTGTGAGTCAATTTAAGCAGATTCAGAAGCTCGCCTTCGGGGGCGTCGTCGGAATATGGCATAACGCTTGATTCCAACAGGTCACCATCCACGAACAAAGAGCTGCGCACCACCTTCTGGCGCGTGTCGTGAACGGTTTGCACCATGAATTCTTTTTTATCGTCAACCACCCGGCTGGTCAGATTATTTGATTCCATCGCTTTCTCCAATCATGAAAGCCCTGAATGGCATTGTGCTCTTTCTATATAACCGTATAACCGTCTATCCATCAATTACTATTATTATTCAAGGTCGTAATCAACAACACAGCCGTCGATGCCGCGCCCAGCAGCGTCACCAGATCGGTCAGGCTGCCACCCAGCCCGAGAAATCCGGAGCGCTTTTGACCCATAATTATCGTATCTTCCGGGCGGATAAAGTACCGTCCCGGTGCCCCCGACTTTTCGTACTTCTTTAAATTAAATTCCAGCGATTGTGTTTTAAGGCCGTCCTTGGTTATCACGGTAACCATCTTCAAGTCTGCTTCCGGGGTCGGTCCACCGGCCAGAGCGATGGCATCCAGCAGGTCGATATTTTCGACGAGATCGTGATGGCCCGGCAGATTCACTTCACCGACCGCATAAAACAAATTCTTGGCACCCGCCCGCTCGGCAACAGTTCTCCCTGGCAATCCGGCCGGGGCCGGCGGGATTTCGATGGTATCGTCCGAGTAAATTTTAGGCAGCTGGTCGCGATGCCCGGACGTCATCAGGTTCGACACGTTGATCACTTCAACCTGTCCCGAGCGCTCTCCGCCCCGGATAATGGTTACATGAGTCAGGTCACCGGTTTCGGTTATGCCACCGGCCTCATTGATGATGGTCCACAGATCGGGAATAACTTCGAAAGTATATTTCCCCGGATTCTGCACCTGACCTGATATGAAGACCTTGAGGTTGCCGTAGCTGCTGACCCGCACCACGACTTGCGAGATGGCCTTGTTGTACCGGGACATCTGACGGATAATCTGCTTTTCCAGTTCGGTGGTGGTCAGCCCGGCCGCTTCGACTTCACCGATGATATCCAGAGAAATTTTCCCGTCCTGCTGAACCGTAACCGTGGCGTCGTGGGTGCTGTCCTGCCAGAATTTTACTTCCAGCACGTCGCCGGGTCCGATAATATAGCCCTCGGCCACAAGATCCACCGCGACAGACATTAATACGACGCCCAATATCAGCGAAAAAAGAAGCGTCGTGTTAAATTTCGATCTGTGATTTATTTGCTTTTTTTCCATCCCTGGTTTCCTTATACGCCCCGGCCATACCGGGGGTCCATTATTTGTTATCGGCAATTATTTTATGATATATATTTTATGCCGGGAAGACATTCAACTAATTTATTTAAACCAAATGCGCCAGTAAAACCGCCAATTTTAATTCTGTAACGGTGGTTGCGTCATCTCCGGCTCGAACATCTGCGAGCAATTGCGGCCCGAAGCTTTGGCATCGAGTAAAGCAAGGTCGGCGGCATGAACCAGGTCTTCGCCCGTTTTGGCGTCGGTCGGGAAAACCGCCCCGCCAATCGAAACCGAATAAAAAATCTCCTCCGGGACATCTTTTAACGATACAGGTGATGAGGCTATTTTTTGCCTCAGACGCTCCATGAAACGATGAGTATTGTCTTTATCTGTCTCGGGCATGATCAGACAAAATTCATCGCCGCCGTACCGCGAGACGATGTCTATCGCTCGCACCGATTCTGTCAGCATCTGAGCGAATGAGATCAGGAGTCGGTCGCCCGCCTGATGTCCAAAACGGTCATTGATCGTTTTAAGACTATCAATATCCATGATCAAAAGCGCAATCGGATGAGGGTATCGTCTGGCTCGGTCTATTTCCTCTTCGAGCCGGGTCCTGAAAAACCTGTAATTATGAATCTCGGTAAGGCCGTCAGTATATGACATTTCCTCGGCCTGTTCGAGCCTGTGTATATTTTCGATTATGGGTCGGGCATCGCGGCGGAAACGGTTTAGCTTGTCCTCAATTTCGTCGAGTCTGGCTTTTGACGACCACCCCAATAGTGCCCTGACTCCATCGGTCCAGGGCATAGTCGTCACGAAGTCGATCTTATTTTGCCTCATGGTATCTGCGGCGGATTTTAATGATGAAGGCAATTCGGAATCGTTTTTTATGGCCCGGATTTGGGCGCCTTCCCATCCCGAGCCGGATTTTGCCAGGGATTCACGAAGAGCCTCACGCCCCCGATCATCCAGGTTCCAGTCGAACGAGATGAAGGAATCTTTCGAATCCGACGACCCGGCATAAAAAAACATCCTCGAAAAATTGCATTCTTTGC
>CAZMWI010000196.1:0-4795 GCA_964569945.1 uncultured Ignavibacteriaceae bacterium | reverse complement strand
TTTGGGAATCGAAAATCCCGACTGCATCAAATCACCCGGCTTTTCAACCAGGAAACTTTCCGGCTGGGTGTAGCGCCAGAGATGAACCACGCGGTTGGGCAGGGGAGAGTCGTTGTACGCGCTCCAACTGTCGCGCCGGAGATTGTACAGCCATTCCGGTTCGTTCTTGTCTATTTTTCTAAAATCTATCGTTTTTGTAATCATTTTCGCTTTCTCCACAAGTGTCCTTATCCAACCGAACCTTCCATTTCGAGTTCGATCAGGCGGTTCAGCTCGACGGCGTATTCCATCGGAAGTTCCTTGGTGAACGGTTCAATAAAGCCGTTGACGATCAACAGGCGGGCTTCGTCTTCGGTCAACCCGCGGCTGGTAAGGTAGAACAGCTGCTCTTCGGCGACTTTACTTACGCGGGCCTCATGCTCGACCCGGACGTTGTCGGCGTCGATTTCCATGGTCGGGTACGTGTCCGATCGAGAAGCGCCGTCGATAAGCAGGGCGTCGCATTCAACCGACACTTTGCAGTTTTCGGCTTTGGGATAGACCTTGACCAGACCCCGGTACGATGCCCGTCCACCAGCCTTGGAAATGGACTTCGACGTAATCCGCGACGAAGTCCTCGGAGCGGCGTGAATAACTTTGGCCCCGGCGTCCTGATGTTGACCGGTTCCGGCAAAAGCGACCGACAGAATCTCGCCTTTGGCGCCTTCACCGACAAGATAGACGCACGGGAATTTCATGGTCAGGCGCGAGCCGATGTTGCCGTCGACCCATTCCACGGTGGCGTTCTTGTGAGCCATGGCTCTCTTCGTCACCAGGTTGTAAATGTTGTGCGACCAGTTCTGTATAGTCGTGTAGCGGATGTAGGCGTCGTCGAGGGCAATAAGTTCCACGACCGCCGAGTGCAGCGAATCGGTGGAGTACACTGGCGCGGTGCATCCCTCTATATAGTGCACCCGCGAGCCTTTGTCGGCAATGATAAGCGTCCGCTCGAACTGGCCCATATTTTCGGCATTGATCCGGAAATAGGCCTGAAGCGGGATTTTAACATCCAACCCCGGCGGGACGTATATGAACGATCCGCCCGACCAGACCGCCGAATTGAGCGCGGCGAATTTATTGTCGTTCGGGGGGATTACGGTCGCGAAATATTTTTTGACGATGTCCGGGTGCTCTCTCAGGCCGGAATCCATATCAAGGAAGATGACTCCCTGTCGTTCGAGGTCGGCCTGGAAGGAATGATAAACCACTTCTGATTCATACTGGGCCGTCACGCCAGCCAGAAACTTCTGTTCGGCTTCGGGAATGCCCAGCTTGTTGAAAGTATTCTTGATATTTTCCGGCACGTCGTTCCAGTCACTGGATTGAAATTCGGTCGGCTTGATATAGTAAAATATGTTGTCAAAGTCGATTGAGTTTAAAAGATCGGTATCGCCCCAGGTGGGCATCGGTTTGGCCAGAAAAATATCCAGAGCTTCATGGCGAAACTTGCGCATCCAGTCCGGTTCGTTTTTCATGCGGGAAATCATTTCGACCACTTCGTGGTTGACGCCCCTGGCTCCCTTGTGAAAATATTCCTCCGGGTCGTGAAAACCATACTTGGTAGCGTAGTCATCGCCGATGACGGCAATGTCCGGCTGCTTTTTGGTAATCTCTGCCATGACTAAACCTCCACTGTTTTGGCGTTCTTGCTCTCCAGCCAGTCATAGCCCAGGTCTTCCAGTTTTAATGCCAGTTCCGGCCCGCCCGACTGCACCATCTGGCCGTCCATCATGACGTGCACGAAATCCGGTTTGACATAGTTCAGCAGCCGCTGATAGTGCGTTATCAAAAGCAGGCCGCCGTCGGACGTCGCCGAATGATTTATACCCTTGGCGACAATTTTCAGGGCGTCGATGTCCAGCCCGGAATCGGTTTCATCGAGGATGGCCATTTTCGGTTTGAGCATAGCCATCTGGAGAATTTCCAGGCGCTTTTTCTCACCGCCGGAAAAACCGTCGTTGAGGTATCGTGAGGCGAACGATTTGTCGATCTCAAGAAAAGCGAAGGCCTCCATCAGGTCTTTGCGGAAATTCTTCTGAGCCGATTCATCGCCATTGGTGCGGGCCCGTACCGCCGAGCGCATGAAATTGGCAACGGTCACACCGGGTATGGCAAGCGGGTACTGGAAAGCAAGGAAAAGCCCGGCCAGGGCGCGTTCGGTCGCGTCCATTTCCAGCAGGTTTTTACCGTTGATATAGGCCTCGCCCCTGGTGATTGCATAAGAGGGATGCCCCGCCAGGGCGTTGGCCAGCGAGGATTTTCCCGAACCGTTTTTGCCCATAATGGCGTGCTTTTCGCCCGGGCCTATTTCCAGAGACACCCCGCGGACGACTTCCTTGCCGTCAACTTCCACGTGGATGTCTTTGAACGCGAATACGGTGTTTTTATTCGTCATAAGTTCCTCAATTCTATTTGAAGGTCGTTCTGTTTTCTGCAAATTCGGGGCGACTGCCTGTACCGGACGACGCCTCGGTTTCTTTATTATCCCGTTTCATTTTCTTTTCCCGGTCATAGCAGGGGTCGTTTTCGATCAGGTCGGCCAGGGTCAGTCTTTCGAGATAATCGCCGATCAGACGGTGGAAGGAATCCCAAACCGTACGTATTGAACAGCAGTCTTCGTGCAGGCAGTTGTTGCCGTTGTCGCTGCCGGTTCCGTAGCGGTTGCAGTGCGCGGAGCCGAAGACCGGATCGCCGAGAGCGCCGAAAATATCCTTAAGCGTGATTTCATTGGCGGGACGGGCCAGAAAATAGCCGCCGCGTCGGCCGCGTTCGGCGGTGACGAGATCGGCTTTCTTGAGGAGCATCAGGAGCTTTCCGGTATAGGGCACCGAGAGCCCCTCGAATTGTCCGATTTCGGGGATAGTCAGCATATTTTTGCCGCCGTTTCTGGCGAGCAGGACCATGCATCTGAGTCCGTATTCTTCGAGTGCTGTAATCTTCATAGCCGATAATTATGACCTATTTTATCTTTTAATTTCTCTCAATTTAATATACTTTACAAAAAAGTAAAGAAAAAGTTCCTCTATAGCGCAAAAAAATCGGAGAATATGGGCTGAAATAGCCTAAGTTAGGGTGAATATAGGGATTACAGATTGGATGTCAAGGTTTTTTTTGGGGCCGAAATTCATGCTCGCTCACGCTTAACCACCCTGCGGGTGCGATATAAGATTCGCAGTTGATTTTTTGCGCCAAAAGTGTATATTTTGGTAGATATTCAAACATTGGGGGGAATAATTCTTAACAGATTCTCTCAGATGCGGGAGGGGCTTGATGAAGGCCCGTAAATTATATAAAACTATTATAATGTGTCTATTCGTTATCACTGGTGCTATCATTATATCGTGTTGTGATAAAAACAAACCTACTGCCTCAGAACCGGATTGGGAATGGTCACCGCTTGATTCAGGCGTGCACGGACCGGTCTATGCACTTATTGCCTATGACAATAAATTAATTGCAGGTGGATCCTTCGGTTCTGCGGGCGGCATGAGCGCCAATGATATTGCGGCGTGGGACGGAACATCATGGTCGGCCCTTGGTACCGGATTTAATGGTATGAAGGTAGCGGCTTTGGCTGTTTACAACAATAAGTTGATAGCCGGGGGGAGTTTCTTTACTGCCGGTGACTTAAACGTTTCCAATATTGCCGCGTGGGATGGCTCGTCCTGGTCGCCGCTTGGCGCCGGGATTCAGTCAAGGAGTGCATCGGCGGTTACTGCCCTTGCCATATATGATAACAAGCTGATTGTGGCGGGAAGTTTCGACAGCGCGGGCGGGATTGCGGCCAATCATATCGCCGCGTGGGATGGTTCATCCTGGGAGCCTCTTGGAGAGGGCATAAGCGGTGAGGCCGGTGACCTGATTGTATTCGATGAGAAATTGCTCGCGGGCGGAGACTTTGATATATCCGGGACAGTCATGCATGCCAATGTCGCCGCGTGGGATGGCTCGTCGTGGACTCGTTGGAATGATATTGTGGCAGAAGGACACTTTAGAGCGTTCATAAATTATGATAACATACTATATGCGTTGGGATATTTTCTTCCGGGAATTTATAGCAATATGCTGGCGTATTTGGACGGCTCATCATGGACGGTTGTCGGCCCAAAAACGCACGGGGCTGTGGAATCCGTTACGGAATATAACGGCAAGCTGATTATCGGTGGCGGGGCCGTCGAAGCTTATGGCGATGTGATGGGTTGTAGTATTGCGGAATGGGACGGATTTAACTATGCCACTCTGAGTGGCTCACCAAATAGTTTTGTACTTGCACTTGCCGTATACGATGGAAAACTATACGCCGGAGGTATTTTCGAGTCGGCCGGTGGAAAGCCCGTGAATCATATTGCCGTCTGGGAACAGCAGTAAAATCGCATCATGAATAAAATTCTTTCTATAATCATCTTAATTTGCAGCGTTAATGTATTGGTTATCGAAAAGACAATCGATTTTAAATATAGTAAGCTGGCCGGGGAAAATATCGGTTACTGCAATGCCGCGGTTGAAAAAACAATTGATTATATAAAAGTTAATAAACCTCAATATATAATTAAAGATACTGATAATGAGTTAAGAATAAGCAACATTGGTATGATGAAAGATTGGTCAATCTATGTAAGTTTTAGGCAATATTATAAGGGCCTGAAAATTCTGCATAGTCTAATAACAGCATATATAGGTACTGACGGCTATGTTAATTGGGTTTACGGGGATTATATTGAAAATATTAATATTGAAAATATTAATATTGAAACAA
>CAZMWI010000195.1:0-4829 GCA_964569945.1 uncultured Ignavibacteriaceae bacterium | reverse complement strand
CATGGCGTCGGGCAACCAGACGTGCAGCGGGAACTGGGCCGATTTACCGACCGCTCCGCAGAACACGAAAATACCCGCCAGCGCAATGATGTTGCCCGGGATCGCTCCCGAAGTCACTTTCGCGAAGACTTCCTGGTAATTTAAAGTACCTGCATAGGCGACCAAAATCAGAAGTCCAACAATGAAGCCAAGGTCGCCTACACGGGTAGTAATAAAAGCTTTTTTGCCGGCGTCGGCCGCCGACTTTTTCTCGAACCAGAAACCGATCAGTAAGTACGACGTCAATCCAACCAGTTCCCAGAAAATGAATATCATAAAGAAGTTATTGGCGATAACCAGCCCGAGCATGGAAAACGTAAACAGCGACAGGTACGAATAGTACCGGCTCCAGCGTGGGTCATCTTTCATGTAACCGAGCGAATATATCTGCACACACGAAGACACGATGGTTACGACCATAAGCATGACTGCGGTCAGACCATCGATCCACATACCGAGTTCCAGCTTGATAGCCGGATGGTCTATAAACGTATAAGCCATCTGAAGCGGTTCGCCGTGGCGTTCGATCATTGCGACCAGGACGGCGCAAGCATGCAGGAAGGCCAGAAGAATCATTGAAATCGATATGGCCGACGATAATTTCTCTTTCCAGCGGGTGAAAAATACTATCACCACGAAGGCCAGCAGAGGATAAAACGGTATGAGAAAAGCTTTTTCCAGCATATTACCACTTCATTGCATTTATCCGGTCCACGTCGATACCCCGCCAGTTGCGATACAAAAGCAGCACAATCGCCAGTCCAACCACCGCTTCTGCGGCGGCGATGACGATCACGAACAGCGAGAATATCTGGCCGGTCAGGCCGTCGGCTCCAATGTACTTATTGAAGGTGACCAGGTTTATATTGACCGCGTTGAACATCAATTCCAGTGACATCAGAATCCCGATGGCATTACGGCGCGTCATGACGCCGAACAAGCCAATGGCGAAAAGTATTGCAGCCAGGGCCAAATACTGCAGCATCATGCGCCCGCCTTTCGGGAAAGGACTATCGCACCGATCAAAGCCGCCAGCAGGACTATGGAAACGACTTCGAACGGCAGCACATAATCGGTCATCAAAAGCTTACCGATTGTAAAAATATTTTTCTCCGGGAGCATTTCCTTGCTCATGCGCCAGACGGTATTGGAAAACGATCCGAGCGAGATCAGTAAAAATCCGGCACACACGAATATTGCCGTCGGGACCTGCTCGTTGGATTGTTCAATTTTCTTCGAGGCCAGCCGCGATGTGAGCATTATCGCGAAAATCATCAGGACCGACACCGCTCCCACATAAATAAGTACCTGTGAGGCCGCCACGAATTCGGCGCCGAGCAGTACGTATATTCCTGCGACTGAAAAAAGCGCCAGAATCAAAAAGATCGCGCTGTGGAAAATATTTTTCAGCGTCACGACATATATCGACGACACGATAATCATAAACGACAGAAGATAGAATATCAGTTGTGTTGCACTAATTTCCATCCCCGGTCCCTTCCCTTTTCTCCGACTCGTCAGGTTTTGCCGATTCGGTCGGTGAAGCTTCTTCGGCAGGCTTGCTTTCTTCGGCAGACTTCGGCTCGGCCGGTTTGGTATCGCTCGCATTGGTTTCGGTCGCCGGGATTTCGTCTTTCTTCACCGGTGGTTTTTCAATCGGTTTCTTCTTGGGCCGGGGTTCGTACGGCGTATTGCGGCCCATCTCCTGAAGTTTATTCGTGTGCCAGACCATATCGTCCTTGTTCTCGGTCGAGAACTCGTACATCGTGTCCATTTTGATCGCCGTGAAATTGCACGATTCTTCACACAAACCGCAATAGCAGCACAGTCCGAAGTCGATCACGAAGTCGTTTAAAATCCTCTTGCCCTTTTCACCCTTGTCGTAATTTATCTGAATCGCCGCCGTCGGGCAGGCTTTCATGCAAAGCAAACAGGTGGTGCAGTTCAGTTCGCCGGTTTCTTTGTCGGACAGAAGCACGACAATCCCGCGCGAACGTTCCGGCATGGGCCATTTCTCGGTCGGGTACTGCAGCGTTATGGCGTGCCGACCCAGGTGTTTGCCGGTCGTAAACAGACCGATTACCAGATTTTTAATATCTTTGACCAAACCCATTACCAGTTAAACCACCCTGAATATTTCATCAAACTCGCCAGTATCAAATTGGCGAACGCTAACGGAAGCAGAAACTTCCACGAAAACTCCATAAGCTGGTCGACGCGGAGACGGGGGTATGTCCAGCGGAACCACATAAGAACGAAGACCAGCACCAGCGTCTTGCCCAGAAACCACATCCACGACGGCAGAAACGGTCCCTGCCAGCCGCCCAGGAAGAGCGTCGTGCCTATCGCCGAAACCGTGAACATATTGACGAATTCGGCCAGGAAGAACATCGCGAATTTCATCCCGGAATATTCTACATTAAACCCGGCCACCAGTTCTTGTTCGGCTTCGGGCAGGTCGAACGGGGTGCGGTTGGTTTCGGCCGTGCCGGTTATTATATATATGAAGAAGGCAATCGGACCGAACGGCACGCGGAAAATGTACCACTCGTATATCTGGGCCTGTGACTGCACGATATCGACCATCGAAAGCGACCCGGCAAACAAAACCACCGAGCAAATTGTCACGACCATCGGGACTTCATAGCTTACTATCTGCGCCGCCGAGCGCATCCCGCCCAGCAGAGCGTACTTATTGTTGGAGCCCCATCCGGCCATCAAAAGCGATATTATCGTAAAACTTGTAATTGCGACTATATAAAGAATACCTACATTGAGATCGGAAACGATCAGCCCCTTCCCGAACGGCATGACCACATACACCGCGAAAGCGGCTACGAAACAGACCACCGGAGCCCAGAAGAAAACCGCACGGTCGGCTGTCGACGGGGTAATGTCTTCTTTTTGTATGAGCTTGATAGCATCGGCTATGGTCTGACGCCAGCCGTGCCAGCCGGTGCGCATCGGGCCGAATCTCTGTTGTATATGTGCTGAAACCTTACGTTCCCACCAGACCAGGAACAGGGCGCAAACCGAGAGGAAGCCGAAAATTATCACGGCCGCGACAGCCATCGAGATGAAATCGACCCATCCCTGCGGTAGACCGGTCGCCACCAGCTGCTCGTACAGATATTTGAAAATCCCGGCCAGTTCCATCAGCGGTCAACCTCCGGCATGATTACATCCATCGACGCCATAATCGCAACCAGATCGGCTATCTTATGGCCGCGCGCAATTTCGGGAATTACCTGCAGTTGATTGAACGACCCGCCGCGCATCTTGACCCGAACCGGCTTGGACGAAGCATCGGATATAACATACATGCCCATCTCACCACGGGAGTTTTCTATGCGGCTATACACCTCGCCAGCCGGGGGCTTGAACACCATCTTAACTTTGGCTCGGGTGTCACCGTCGGGGAGTTTATCCAGTGCCTGACGGACAATTTTGGCCGATTCGCGCATCTCTTTGATACGTATGACGTACCGGTCATAACAATCGCCGTTCTGACAGGTCGGGATTTCGAAATCGAAATGGTCGTAGATGCAATAAGGGTCGTCGCGGCGAAGGTCGTGCTTGACACCCGAGGCTCTCAAAGCCGGACCGGACACGCCCCACGCAATCGCCTTTTCCGGTGAAAGAACGCCCACGTCTTTATTACGAACGACGAAAATGACGTTTTCCGTCAGGAGACGTTCATAGTCATCGACACAGGCATCGAATTTATCGAGAAATGCGCGGCAGCGAGGCACAAACTGCTCGGGGATGTCGCGGGAGACACCGCCGACTCTTATATAGTTGTATGTCAGCCTCTGGCCGCAGGTCATTTCAAACAAATCAAGAATATCTTCACGTTCGCGGAAACCGTACAGAAACGGCGTAATGGCGCCGAGGTCGAGCGCGGTGGTCCCAAACCAGATCAAATGCGACGCGATACGGTTCAGCTCCAGCATGATAATGCGGAGGTACTGTGCGCGTTCGGGGATTTCCATCTCAGATAGCTTTTCGACGGCCAGCGCAAAAGCCATGTTGCACGACATGGCCGTGCAGTATTCAAAACGGTCGGTGACCGGAATTATCTGAGCGTACGTCCTGTTTTCGCAGATTTTTTCAAGCGCCCGGTGGAGGTAGCCGACAACCGGCTCGACGTCCTTGATGACCTCGCCTTCCATCTTCAACACAAAGCGGCAAACGCCGTGTGTCGACGGATGGTGCGGGCCCATATTGAGCACGAACTCTTCGGGCTGTAATTTATCCACGTCGCTCAATTTTCAGGCAGCCTTACAAAATCGGGGGCGTCCCAATCCTTGCGCATAGGATTCCCCTGGTTCCAGTCATCGGGCAGCAAAAAGCGCTTAAGCATGGGGTGCCCTTTGACATTGATGCCGAACAGCTCCCAGACCTCGCGTTCATACCAATTGGCTCCCGGCCAGACGTCGATCACCGAATTAATCTCGGGATTCTCGCGGTCGGGAAATATTTTGAAATCAAAACGAATTTTATTCTTAACCGATGCAACGGAATAAACAACTTGAAACTGCTCGCCGGTATCGACAGCTCCGATATTACACAGGAAGTCCATGCCGAGCGTGGCATCGTCTCTTATCGCCAGACAGAATTCTTTAAGGAAATCTAGTTCTATCTTGAAAAACGGTTCGACTCTTCCGCATTCCAGAAGTTCAATCTTACCGGCGAATTTGTCCTGAATATAATTTATAAGCTGTTCGCGATCCATGAACGATTTCTTCCCTTAACTCCAGTCCTGCATTTTGAGACGCTTCACCTTTTTC
>CAZMWI010000194.1:0-4919 GCA_964569945.1 uncultured Ignavibacteriaceae bacterium | reverse complement strand
ATCCCAAGACTGACTTTCCATTGATATTGATGTCGAGAAGCTTCCCGAACTATGCCCAGATTTCTATAACCACGCCGCATTCGCAGGTTTTCGATATGGAGAATTTGTATCATATTACAAACATCGGCTTCGGGACGCCAACCATCTCACTGAAAATTGCGGTTAAATAAGTCCCTTTGGTTGAATTTAAAAAGCCCCGTTATTGCGGGGCTTTTTTTATATATTGGTCTTTTGTTAAATTATGATTGTCATAAAGGGGAATTATAATATTTTAAGCGGGTTCAATTATATGAATATTTATTATTATGACAAGTATAATTATACGGAGCCGCAACTTTTAGTGAAGTCGGTCGTCTAATTTACATGAGGTAAAAAATGGATTGCGATAACTACTCTTTGCCGCCAAAACAAGACATATCGAATTCACCGGTTACGCGGTGTCAGGCCCGGGTGGTCGAGGCCATTTCATATTCTTCGCTTTTTGCAAGCGGCATACGAAAAATAATAGGAGAGAGATCGATGAGGCGATTTTCAATCGGACTACTCTGGATGCTGATGAGCATTCTGGTCATCCTACCCGGTATCGTACAGGCTAAAACACTTACACTGGACGACTGCATTGACATGGCTCTGAAAAACCATCAGAACGTGGTTCGGGCGAAAGGGAATCTGCGGACGGCCAATGGTACATTGTGGCAGGCCGCCGGCGCCTTCCTGCCGTCGCTCAATTTCAGCGCCAATGCAAGACAATCCGACAGCAAGGGTTATGCAAGTTATCAGCCGGTCTTAAATATTGGACAAACGGGTCCATCCACGTTTGAAATAACTGACTATTATATTGATACTTCATATAATGACGGTTTTTCCAGATCATATAGTATGGGTCTTTCGGCCAATTTGACGGTTTTTAACGGCTTTCGGAACGTTTTTAACTATCTCGGAGCGCGGGCCGATAAAAAGCTGTCCGAATACAGTCTCGAAGCGACCGAGCAAAATATGATATTGACGGTCAAGACAACATATTTCGCATACTTAAGAGCCATTGAGCAAAAGAAAATCATGGAAGAGGCGGTCAAGCGCGGTGAAGAGCAGTACCGTCTGGCTTCATCGAAGTATGAGGTCGGTTCGGCGTCCAAATCCGACGTGCTCAAGGCGCAGGTTCAGTACGGCAACGACAAGCTCAACCTGATAGAGGCCGACAACCAGCTTAAAGTAGCCAATGCGGCTCTTGCCCAACTTGTGGGTCTGGATCCGTACGCCGACGTGACGTTTTCCGAAGATTATAAACCAAGAGAATACACCGGCAACGAAGACGATGCCGTCAAAACCGGCCTGACCAATCATCCGGGATTGTTATCGTATGAACAAAATATGAAAGCGGCCAAGTACGACGTACGTTCGACGTATGGGCGGTTTTTGCCCAGTCTGAGCGTTTCCGCGTCGCGAGATTGGTCGGGAAGCCGGTGGAAGGACGTATCGGGATTCGGGGATAACGGCGTCACATCGATATCCACGTCGCTGAATTTTCCGATTTTCGAGGGCTTCAGCAAAAAGAGCGACATTGCCAGGTCCAAGGCCGGCCTTAATAACGCCAGGGCGGATTATTATTACAATAAAACCGGTGTCGAACTCGACATAAAAACGGCCTACCTGGATATACAGAAAGCCACCGAAGCGCTGAAAGTGGCCGAAGAAGTGGTGGCATCGGCCCAGGAAGATATGTCCATTACGCAGGAGAAATATAATCTGGGAGCGGCGTCGATCCTCGATCTTCTCGACGCCCAGGTTAGTTTGATAAACGCCCAGAACACTCAGAATAACGCCAAGTTTGACCATAATTTGGCCATAGCGAAGCTTGAAAACGCTATGGGAATTAGATAAAATTGATAAATAGCAAAGGTGTCGCAAGATGAAAAGAAAAAAGCTGTTAATTATCCTCGGTGGCCTGGTCGTAGTATTAATTATCGTAGCCAACGTCGTGACCAGCGGCAAAAAAGGCATAACGGTGAGCGCCGAAAATGCAAAAACTGAGGATATTGTCGAAGAAGTTTCGGCGTCCGGATACATCCAACCGCAAAACCGTGTCAATATTACATCAGAGGTCACGGCTGAAATTATAACTCTTCCGGTTAAGGAAGGTCAGGCCGTCAATAAGGGGGACCTTCTGGTCGTGCTCGATACTGTCCAGCTGCAGAAGGATTTGGAACAGACGAAATATTCTCTGGATGAAATCCAGGCGCGCACGTCGGCGGCGAAATCGGGATTTCAGCAGGCTGAGCAGGAATTCAATCGTAAAAAGCAACTCTACAATAGCGGGCTCATCTCGGATACGGAATTCGAGCTGGCCCAGTATCAATACGACAATTCCAAGTTCAGTTATGAAGCAATGGTGAGTTCTACACGGCAAGCCCAGTCCCGTTATGAAAAAGCCGAAGACAATCTTAGCAAAACCAAAATACTTTCACCAATGAATGGTGTGATTACCTACCTGGATGCGGAAGTCGGTGAGATCGCTGCGGCGCAGACGGTGTATTCGACAGGTAAAACGCTTATGACGATCTCTAACCTGTCGGTTTTCGAAGTCGTAGTTGACGTCGATGAAACCGAAATCAATAAAGTCGAAACGGGACAGAAAACTAAGATTGAGGTGGATGCATTTCCTGATACGGCTTTTGCCGGAGTGGTGCAGGAGATAGGCAATACCGCGGTCGTGGCCAACATGGGTTCGACCGAGCAGTCGACCAATTTTAAAGTAAAAATATTGTTCCAAGACGCCAATGTCTCGATTAAACCCGGTATGTCGGCGACGGTGGATATTATCACCAACTCGCGGGAGATGGCCCTATGCGTACCGTACAGTGCCATTGTCATGCGTTCTCTCGACCCGGATTCGCTGAAAAAAACCGAAGACGATTCATCATCGGGAGGCCTGGTGGAAACGGCACACGCCGCTACTCCGGGAGAAATGGACGATTCAACCATGATGAAGACAGACGAGAAAGAGAAGAAGGACGTCAAAGGCGTGTTCGTGGTCAAGGACGGGAAGGTTACATTTGTCCCGGTTGAAACGGGTATCGCCGACCAGAAGAATATCGAGATCACATCCGGACTAGAAGAGGGAAGCAAAGTCGTGGTCGGCCCGTTCCGCACACTCAGGACTCTTAAGAACGGTGATGAAGTCAAAGTTGAAGCAAAAGAAAAGGGGAAAGAATCATAATGACCCTAATAGACACCAATGACCTATGGAAGACCTTTGAAATGGGGTCGATCCAGGTCCATGCGCTGCGGGGGGTCAGCATAACCATCGAGAAAGGCGATTATGTGGCGATTATGGGGCCGTCCGGTTCGGGCAAGTCGACCCTGATGAATCTGATAGGGTGTCTGGACACACCCACCAAGGGGACTTATCATCTGAACGGGAGACTGGTCAGCGATATGAGCGACGATGAGCTGGCCCATATACGAAATAAAGAAATCGGTTTTGTATTCCAGACGTTCAATCTTTTGCCAAGAGCGACGGCGCTGCACAATGTCGAATTGCCACTGATTTACAGCGGCCGTCCACGGGAAACCCGTGAAAATATGGCCAAAAAGGCGTTGGGGCAGGTTGACCTGACCGACCGAATGACCCACAAGCCAAACGAGCTTTCCGGCGGACAAAGACAAAGAGTGGCAATCGCAAGAGCGCTGGTCAATGAACCGTCGCTGATACTTGCCGATGAACCGACCGGAAACCTCGACAGTAAAACCAGTACCGAAATCATGGACCTGCTGTCTCATCTTCATAATGAAGGGAATACAATTATCGTAGTCACCCACGATCATGAGGTTGCTTCATTCTCGCAGAGGGTTCTGCATATCCGCGACGGCGTGATCGAGAAAGAAGAAATTACCGGCAACGGGTTTAAGACCGCCAACAGGATGTCGTCATGATATTCTGGGATATATTCAAAATGTCCGCCGGCGCTTTGCGTGCCAACAAGATGCGGTCATTTTTGACATTGCTCGGAGTCATTATCGGGGTTACGTCGGTAATTACGATCATCTCGGCTCTGGAAGGCTTGTCCCAGTCAATCCAGGAAGAGCTGGCGACGCTCGGTCCGACGACGTTTATCGTTAATCGTTTCGGCATAATTATGAGCCATGAAGATTTTATGAATGCCCTTAAAAGAAAGCCCATGAAAACGGAATATGCCAACATGATCCTCGAAGGATGCGATGAATGTGAGAGGGTCGGGTTGCAGGATGGTAGACGCGGCGAAGCCAAATACCGCAATAACAGATTAAGAAGAGCGCGCATAATTGGTGCGTCAGCGAGCATGATAGATATTATAGATACTGAAATCGAACAGGGTCGATTCTTCATGCCTGAAGAAGAAAAGACCAGGACCAGAGTGGCGTTCATTGGAGACGGGATCGCCGAAGAGCTTTACCCGGGATTGGATCCGATTGGGCGTGAGATAAAACTTGAGGGCATTAAGTATAAAATAGTCGGGGTTGCCAAGAAAAAGGGTGCATCTCTCGATGAAGACGCCGACAAGGACATTTATATACCATACGAAACCTATCTTAAGGATTTCGCGGGAAGGTATTTAGACCCGGCCATTTTCGTCAAAGCCAAGTCGCTGGGCAACCTGCAGGTGGCTATGGATCAGGCGCGCGTGGTATTAAGATCTGCGCGGCACGTACCATACGATAAGCCCGATGATTTCGGCATGACAACGGCCGACGCGGTGATGGAAGCTATCAATAATATTACCAAGTTTATTCGTTTCGGCCTGATAGGCATATCATCCATTGCATTGGTCGTGGGCGGAATTATTATCATGAACATTATGATGGTTTCTGTAACCGAGCGGACGCGTGAAATCGGAATTCGCAAATCAATCGGCGCCCGTCAGAGAGATATTCTCATGCAT
>CAZMWI010000193.1:3811-4949 GCA_964569945.1 uncultured Ignavibacteriaceae bacterium | reverse complement strand
CAATCGGGTGGGGTCAGCCTGAACGGGACATTGGCCTCTTTGGTTGGTTCGGCTCTGACCGGTCTGGCGTTTTATCTGACCGGCGGGGGTGCAGAAGCTCTAAAGCTTTGTTTATTAGCATCGCTGGCCGGATTCTTGGGCTCGGTTATCGACTCGGTGCTTGGTGCGACGGTTCAGGCGCGCTATTTCAATCCCACAACCAATCGCCATTCAGAATCGAAGACGCCGGGCAGCCGCCTGAGTGGAGGGCTATCATGGGTTAACAACGATTTTGTCAATCTGGCCGGGACTTTGTTCGCGGCCGGGTTTGCGGCGATTTTTTGGCATTTGGCGCAAATTAATTGAAACTTAAAGAGTTTGCCGCTGTTTTGACTTGATAAATTTAGGTGAAAAGAGTATGATTCTCATTACCAAAAATACGACGGATTTCGGGTGAAACTATGAATTTTGAACTAAACGAGGATCATAAGTCTGTATCTGAACTGTGCCGAGATTTCGCCGCAAGGCACATTATCCCTACCATTCGCGAACAAGATAAAAACGAACAATTCGATAAATCAATCCTGACCAAAATGGCCGACGCCGACATTCTGGGGCTTTGTCTTCCTGAAAAATACGGCGGAGCGGGCATGGATTATATTTCCCTGGGGCTGGCATGTGAAGAGCTGGAATACGCTGACACCTCTGCGCGCGTTATTTTATCGGTTCATATCGGTTTGAACTCGCTGACCCTGTTATCGTGGGGCAACAACTTCCAAAAAGAAAAATATCTGATACCACAGGCCAAAGGCGAGAAAATCGGGACTTTCGGTTTGACCGAGCCCAATGCCGGGTCCGATGCGGTCGGCATTCAGACCACCGCCGAAAAGAAAGGCGATAAATATATCCTCAACGGCGAGAAGATGTGGATCTCACTGTCCGACGTCGCCGATCATTTCCTGATATTCGGCTGGACTGATCTCGATAAAAAACAAAAGCGCGACCACAGCGGCATTTCGGGGTTTATTGTCGAGCGGACCTTTCCCGGTGTCACGACCGGGACCATCCACGGTAAACTCGGGGTCCGGGCGGGCAATACCGGCTGGATCGCCATGCAGGATGTCGAAGTCCCGGCGGAAAACCGGCTCGGCAACGAGGG
>CAZMWI010000193.1:0-3711 GCA_964569945.1 uncultured Ignavibacteriaceae bacterium | reverse complement strand
ACGAGAGAAACCTCGCTGGCCAAGTGGATTGCCTGTCAGGAGGCCGAGAAGGCCGCCGCCGACGCCGTGCAGGTTCACGGAGCTTACGGATTTTCCGATGAATATCCGGTCGAGCGATTTTATCGCAACTGCAAAGGCGCGTCGATTTACGAAGGCACGCGCGAAATCCACAAGTTGATGCAGGCCGATTACGCACTGGGGTATCGTGAGGACAAACCGAGGCGCATTAACCTGCCGGCATGGCCATATAAAAAATAGATTTGTTTCAAATGATAGGTGTTTGCTGCGTAACAGGATAAATTGAAAAATAATGTTTCATTATAGAAAAGCCGTTGGAGGTTAAGTGGCTGAGAGCTCAACGGAAAAAGTCCCGACCCTGAAAAAACTGGCACTGCCGGAAAAAACTCTGGTCGGGCTTTATACCAATCTTTTAAAAACGCGCGTTATGGACGAGAAATTCCGGAAGCTGTTCCGCCAGGGACGCTTCGCCGGGACCTACTTCTCAGCGGTCGGGCAGGAAGCGACTACGGTCGGGCCGACGTACGGCCTCCGCGATGAAGACGTCGTCGCACCGTCGCATCGCGAATTGGGTGCCGCCATAACCAAAGGCATCCCGCTTCCGATAATCGTGGCGCAGGTTTATGCCCGCCGCAATTCGACCGACAAAGGCAAGGCTCATCCGTGCCATTACGGTTCGCGCGAAAAAGGCGTCATTCATCCGTCATCGACGCTTGCCGCCCAGACTATTCTCGGGACCGGTATGGCGATGGCGTTCAGGATCCGGAAAAAAGATAATGTCGTAGTTTCGTTTTTCGGCGAGGGTGCCACGTCGCGTGGCGGCTGGCACGAGGCGCTGAATTTCGCCGGGGTGCACAAGCTGGCCTGCGTGTACGTTTGCCAGAACAATCTCTGGGCGGAATCGGTCCCCGCGAGTCTTCAGGCCGGAATTAAGAACTTCGCCGACCGGGCCAAAGCCTACGGTTTCCCCGGTGTTACCATCGACGGCAACGATATCTTCGAAGTGCACAAAGTCTCCGCCGAAGCGATCGAAAGAGCTCGCGCCGGTGAGGGACCGACCTTCATCGAATGTATGACGTACCGCTGGTATGGCCACAGTGAAATTGACCCCGCCGATTACCGTCAAAAATCCGAAGTCGACGAGTGGATGAAAAAGGACCCGCTGGCGCGGGCGGAAAAGATTCTTCTGGCCAACGGTGTCATCGACGAAGCCAAACGCGACGCCATAATCTCCGAGGTCGACGTGGAAGTCGACGAGGCGGTCAGGATTTGCGAAAATGAGAAGTATGTCGAGCCCGAGGAAGCCTATAACGACGTTTATTCGTCGGCTTTCCCGGTCCGCCGCGATGCTCTTATGGAAGACGAAGAGGAAGAGGAGTGACGATATGGCAATGACGACATACATACAGGGAATAACACAGGCGCTCGACGAAGAAATGGCGCGCGACGACCGCGTCTTTTTAATCGGGCAGGACATTGGGCTTTACGGCGGCGTTTTCAAGGCGACCAAGGGCCTGATGGACAAGTATGGCCCCGATCGAGTTATCGACTCGCCAATTTCGGAAGTGTTTATCGCCGGTGGTTCGGTTGGTGCGGCCATGGCCGGTATGAAACCGGTGCCGGAAATTCAGTTTGCCGACTTTATTACTCCGTCGATGGATCAGATCGTACAACAGGCGGCCAAGATTCGTTACCGCAGCGGTGGAGAGTGGACCTGCCCCATGACATTGCGCGTGTGCTGCGGCGGAGACGTCGGTGGTGGACTGTACCATTCACAAATAAACGAGCAGTGGTTCTTCTCGCAGCCGGGACTGGTCGTGATTCTTCCGGCGACACCGTACGATGCCAAAGGCCTGCTGAAATCCGCTATTCGCGGCGAAGACCCGGTTATATTTTTCGAACACAAACGGCTGTACCGCTGGATAAAAGAAGACCTTCCCGATGACGACTTCACCGTCCCGATCGGCAAAGCCGCCCTTCGCAAGGAAGGCAAAGACATAACGATTGTAACGTACGGACTGATGTATCACCGCACTTTGGAAGCCATCGAGACGCTTGAAAAAGAGGGTATATCGGTCGAACTTATAGATATGCGGACACTGTCTCCCTGGGATCGCGAGATGATCCTGGAATCGGTTAAAAAAACTTCACGGGCCGTGCTGGTGCAGGAAAACTCTAAAACCGGCGGGGTGATGGCCGAAGTGGCCGCAACCATAATGGAAGAGGCTTTTGACTATCTCGACGCACCGGTGGTGCGCGTGGCCGGACTGGATGTCCCGATGCTGCCGTTCGCGCCGCCGATGGAGCACTATTTCCTGCCCAATGCCGAGAAAGTCATCCGGGCCGTCCGCAAGGTAATGGAATATTAAGGGAGGAAGAATGGAATATAAAGTTGTCGTTCCGCCGCTGGGCGAATCCGTGGTCGAGGGCACTATTGTCAAATGGTTGAAAAAAGAAGGGGACAAGATCAAAGCCGATGATCCCCTGGTCGAAATAATGACCGACAAAATCAATATCGAGGTGCCGTCGCCGCACGACGGCGTCATGAAAAAACATCTGATCGAGCCTGATACCGTGGTCAATATCGGTCAGGCGATTGCCCTACTCGAAACCGAGGCCGACGTGGTCGAATCGAAGGCTTTCCAGGAAATGCCGGAAGACGGCGAGGAACGGGTGCCCGAAGAGCAACAGCCCAAAGAGCCGCCCAAGGAGTTTGTCGGGACGCTCGAGCATCACAAATCGATGGGTGTGCACGCCCACGACGAAGAAATTGCCGAGGGCATCAAGGCGACCAAGTCATCACCGATAGTACGGCGGCTGGCCAAAGAACATTTTATCGACCTGCGAAAAGTGCAGGCGACGGGCAAGAACGGACGGGTCAGCAAAGAAGACGTCCTGAAATATATCGACATGCGTCATACGGTCGATCTGATCAAGCCCGATTTCCAGTTCCCGCAGGCCGAGCCGGAAGAAATTATACCCATCACCGGCGTGCGCAAAGTCATCGGCGAACACATGGTCAAGTCGGCGTTCACCATCCCGCACGTGACAACTTTCGACGAGTGCGACATGAGCAGCCTGGTGGCGTGGCGCAAAAAGTATGTCGATAAACTCGAGGCTAAACACGGCGTCCGGATTACCTACATGCCGTTTATCTGCAAAGCCATCATATTCGCGGCCCGGGAGTTTCCGTGGGTGAACGCGACGGTCGAAGAAGACAAATTGCACGTTAAAAAATATTTCAACGTCGGGATGGCGGTCGCGCGCGATAATTCGCTGATCGTCCCCGTCATAAAACACTGCGAACAAAAATCACTTCTCGAAATAGCCAAAAACATGAAAAAACTGGGCGATAAGGCCAACGAGGACAAGCTCAAAATGGATGAAATCACCGGTGGGACGATTTCGATCACCAACGCCGGAGTGTACGGTGCACTGAACTCGACTCCGATCATAGCCGCGCCGCAGGTAGCGATTCTCGGCGTCCACAAAATCGTCGAAAAGCCGGTCGTGCGCGACGGGGAAATCGTCATCCGGCCGATCCTGAATTTCGGTCTGTCATTCGATCATCGGGTCGTCGACGGCGGCTATGCCGTACAGTTCCTGCGCCGTATGATCGAATTCCTCGAGGATCCCGACAGCTGGCTGGCGGAAGTGGTATAAAGGACTTATGATATGGCTGATAAATTTGAT
>CAZMWI010000192.1:0-5015 GCA_964569945.1 uncultured Ignavibacteriaceae bacterium | reverse complement strand
TCAGTCCCAGAGCTATTTTGAAACCGGCCGTTATTGGAAATGATTGCGTATTTTCCGGGTCCGTGAAATGCAGGGCATATTTGCCTTCAACAAAGGCATCGAATCCGCTGCCGAAACTAAAGTCTATCCCAAGGCCGACATTGCCAATAAAACCATTATTCTTGGAACCGTAGTTTATATTGTAGTAAAGCAGCTTCTGGTAAACCAATTCAGGATTGCTAATTTCAAGTCTCTCGAATCCGGCAGACCCGAGAAAATAGGGATTAAATACTCCTCCGGCGTGTGAGGCCGGAATGAAATATTTCGCCCCCGCGACAACAGAATAATAGCGGGCGTCACCACCGTCGCCCACTGCAAAAGACTGCGCGTAAATATCCGGTCCATCCTGCTGCAGAATGAAATCGTGTAGAACCTTTAAATATTGCTCTTTGTCCGGTCGAAAATGGCTGTAGCCGAATTTTACGAATACTTCAACATTGTCCTGGACTATGCGCCCGACACCGGCTTCGAACGTCTCCCCGGCCTTCCATAAATCTTTAAGTTCCGACGACACCGGAATACCGACGCCGCTACCCAGATATACCGAGTACTCATAATCCTCGGCCATGATCGACCCAGCCACCAACAGCAAACCCAAAGCAAGAATAACGGCTTTTCTCATCTTATCCCTCTACTATAAAACTTGTTTGTTTCCCATGCGTTAATACGTTTTCATCAGGAAAATATAAAATATTAAAATGGAGGTTAAAGTCAACAGGAAAACTGATATCATTCGTGGGTTTCGGGAATGTTGAGTGCCAGGCGGGCAGGCAGTCTGACCGGACGTCCCTGTGGTTTATCGGACTCGACAAACGGGGTTAGCTCATGAGCGAAGATCGCTACGGCGCAGGCATCGAGAGCCAAAAAAAGCTGATTTTCCATAAACGACTGTATCCATATGACATGGCGGGCTTTAAGACCATTGTCGAACGCTCCCTTATAGGATTCATCAATTGCCTGCTGTACCTGCCGTTCGTGTTTCGTCCAGTTGACGTGGACGGTTATAATATATGTCCCGCGCACACTGGGAGCCAAACATTCGATTACGGAAATAATGTATTGATTGGTCGCCGTGAAGAGATTAACAGCTATTCTTAGGCGTCGCCCTTTCAGGGACTCTTTCTCTTCGGGTTGAGCAGGATATTCCATTATGCAGTCCTGCCACGACGAACTTCCGACCGGTCCGGGGAATTTGAACTGTTCCAGCCAGGAGAGGACGAGGTTTTTCATTTTTGCCGTATCCATCAACGGAAGACGGCGGCGAAGTTCCTTAAGAATGGCCCTTCTGATTTCTTCCGGTATAGCCAGTATTACCCCCTTTCCTAAACAGGCAACCGGTTTATTATATCGGAATGATAAAAAAAGTATGAAGACATTCCTGAGCAATTGATTAAAATGCGCACAGGCGGATGGTGTATCGTAATAAAAAATACCCCCGGCAGGAATTGAACCTGCGGCCCGCGGTTTAGGAAACCGCTGCTCTATCCAACTGAGCTACGGGGGCAAAAGTCCGTCTAACCCGATTCGTACGTAATTAAGCTCAAAACATCGTATTTTTCAAGCTTTTCTTCCCAGGGCAGGAAAGCCAGGTCTATCAGGGCCGCGATCCCGGTCACCTTGGCCCCGACTCGCTCAATTAACCGACAGGTCGCTTCAAGCGTGCCGCCCGTGGCAATTAGATCATCGACGACGACGACGCTGTCCCCCGCGTTGACGGCGTCGGCGTGGATTTCAATCGTCGCCGATCCGTATTCGAGATCATAAGTGGCGGCGATGGTTTCTCCGGGGAGCTTGCCCGCTTTGCGAACCGGCACAAAGCCGACCTTGAGGCGGTCGGCCAACGCCCCTCCGAATATAAAGCCACGCGATTCGATCCCGACAATGCGGTCGACATCGCGGTCACGGCAGAATTTTTCCATTTTGTCCAGAGCCGCCCTAAACGCTTCGGGATTTACAAGGAGGGTCGTTATGTCATAAAATAGAATCCCCTCCTTGGGAAAATCGGGAATCGCCCTGATTGTATTTTTCAAATCAACCATAATTAACCTTCATGAGTTATAATGAAATCTTTGTACCCCTTGGGAGAATTGTACCAATTGACAAGCATGTCACTGACATGCCCGTAAGTCGGGCCCACTTTAATTTCAGCAAGAAAATCTTCGACCGGCCCGCGGTCACCTTCGACAATTATTTCGACTGTGCCATCGGGCAAATTGGCAACCTGTCCGGCGACATCGTAACTACGCGATTTTTTCAGGGTCCAGTACCTGAAGCCGACACCCTGTACGACACCTTTGACAATAACTCTGGCACCCACGAATGACATACCTATTCCCCGGCCAGTTGCACGGCCCGCTGCACGGCTTTTGCAGGATCGGTGAATCGTTCGATTTCATCCGAGATATCCCAATCAGAAAGAGACACGAGCGGTCGGCCGATTTTCATGCAAAAGGCCATTTCTGAAAGAGTGCCGTATCTGCCCGGAAGGGCCACGACGGCATCGGCAGTTTTGATAATAACAATATTGCGCGCTTCGCCAATTCCGGTCGCGACGGCAATATCCATATATTCATTGGCCTTGTTTTTATCATCACCCGGAAGAATTCCGAGGGTCCGTCCGCCCGCCGCCTTGGCTCCTTTGGCGGCGGCCTTCATGACGCCGCCCAGCCCTCCGCAGACAAGAACGGCGCCTTCTTCGGCGATGGCTCGGCCGACCTGTTCGGCCAGGATTTCGATTTCATGATTGCACTGCCCGGCCCCGATGACGCCGATATATAGATCCTTCTTATTTCCCCCAATTGGCATCTGCGCGGCCTCGCTTATAAGAAACAACCCTCATATAGAGGGTAACATCAGTTGCGGCTGGAAATTAAATCGGGGCGACTGGATTTGAACCAGCGACTCCTTAGTCCCGAACCAAGTGCGCTACCAAGCTGCGCTACGCCCCGAGTTTAATCCGACGTATAATATACAAAACCCGTATATAGTCAAGACATTTATATATTCGAAAAAAGACGCTAAAACCTTAATTTAATGTCTTTTAATTTCTCTATTGATGGAGTATCGGAGAAGTTCATCTTTAGAGGAGAAATTGAGACGAATCCCTGCGAGACGGCCTTGAAGTCCGACCCATCGATATCCTCCCAGGTCGATTCTCCGCCGATCCAGTAGTAATGCTTACCCCGGGGATCGGTGTTTTCTATGACAATATCCTGATATTCCCGCCGACCCAGCTTGGTAATGCGGTAATCCTGAAACTTTTTCCCTTTCAGTTTCGGGAAATTGATATTCAGGAAAGTATTGGAGTTAATGCCCAGACTGTCAATTTGCCTGACAAATCTGGCTATAAACTGCGCGGCCGGTTTGTACGATTTAAAATTCCCCGAATCCGTATTCGATGCAGCAATAGACGTAATCCCGAGGTTGGCGCCTTCAATGGCGGCCGCAACGGTACCGGAGTAGGTGACGTCCTCCCCCATATTGGAGCCGTGGTTGATTCCTGATATTACCAGGTCGGGCAGACGGTGTTTTAGAATTCCGTGTACCGCCAGCAGGACACAGTCGGTCGGGGTGCCGTCGCAGGCGAAATGTTTATCATCGCGCTGGTGGATGCGCAGAGGCCGTTCAAGAGTCAGTGAATGGCTCGACGCCGACTGCTCGCGATCCGGCGCGAACACAAGGACGTCGGCCACCCTTTTCAGGGCCTTTTCCAGTTCGACCAGCCCCTCGGCGTAGATACCATCGTCGTTTGTCAGAAGTATCAGCATTTATATTCCTTAGCGGTTACATCCAGATCCGTTTCCAGATCAGTTTTATGAAGCGAAGCGTATCGCGCACCGGGTGCACGTGCGAGCCACCACCGTCATAAACCAGAGAGATCGGTATTTCGGTGATTCTGGCTCCGGCCAGACCGGCCTTGAACAGCATCTCCGACTCGAAATCAAAACGATTCGATTTGATACTTATACGATCTGTTAAATCGGCCCTAATCATGCGATAACCTGACTGCGAGTCTCGTACGCGGGTTTTGCAAAAGTACGATACAATAATCGATGTTAGATTGTTGGAAAGCCAGCGGTGTGGCGGCATGCGGTTGAATTTGAAGGGACGAGTCCCCATGTAAATATCAGCAGTATTTGTTACATTTACAAAGCGTTCAAGTTCTTCGGGCAGGTGCTGTAGATCGGCATCGAGAGTGATTACGTACTCATACCCTTTGTCGCGGGCGTACTGCATGCCGCGTTTGATAGAATACCCCTTTCCCCGATTGGGTTCGTTTCTGAGGCAGGTCACGTTCATGCGGTCGAGAATCTCAAAAGTGTTATCGGTGGAGCCATCATCGATCACGACAAAATCCGAATCGGGCAGGCATTGTCTCAGGCGCGGAATGAGCCGCTCGAAATATTTGGCGGCGTTATAGGCCGGGATAATCGCCAGTGTCTTTGAATGGACGGGAGTCATGTTCATTAAAGTAAATGGTCGGGGAGAGCAGAGTTGAACTGCCGACCTCTCGCACCCCAAGCGAGTGCGCTAACCAGGCTGCGCCACTCCCCGACACAGGTCCAATCTATCCCCCGAAGCCAAAAAGGCAAGGGAAAAGTTTGAGAATGTCTTCTATGTCCTTGCGTATCATCCCCACGATCGTCTTGACGCGGGCCTTTTCTTCACGGCTCGCCTTATCCGGCGTAGCCTTTATCTTTCTCAGCCGATTGCGAGCGCCTTCAATGGTGTAGTTCTCTTTATACAACAGCTGCTTGATCTGGTTGACGAGCTCGATGTCGGCCTTCTGATAAATGCGATTGCCGCCGCGATTTTTGCGCGGTTTCAGCATGGGGAATTCTTTTTCCCAGAAACGCAGGACGTACGGTTCAAGGCGGGTGATGCGCGCTACTTCGCTGATCGAATAGTACAGTTTTTCTTCTTTTTGCGTTTTGGTTCGCGCCATATATGCCTCGGCGTCTATATTGTTAGTAAAG
>CAZMWI010000191.1:0-5015 GCA_964569945.1 uncultured Ignavibacteriaceae bacterium | reverse complement strand
GGAAAACTTCCTGGTTGAAAAGCCGGGTGATTTGATGCAGTCGGGATTTTCGATTCCCAAAGGCAACGGGAAAAAACTAATAGCCCTGTCCGATGAACAGGCGGCCCTGGGTTACAACCTCGCCGATATGACCACGGTAGCTCAGATATCACCAGAACTTCAGGAGCAAGGAGTGCACTTTCTTGATCTGATGACCGCCATCGAAACCGAAATCGGCCCCGTACGGGAATATCTCGGCAATCTGATCAATTCCTCTTTCGGAAAATTCGAGGCTTTCAACCTGGCGCTCTGGAACATCGGATTTTTCCTGTACATCCCCGACAACGTCATCATCGAAAAACCCATATATCTGAACCGCATCCCTACCGGAAAAGAAACCATATCCAGACTGCTGGTCATAGCCGGAAAGAATTCACAGGCGACGCTTATAGATAACTACCGCGACGATACCGATTCGTTGGCAGGCCAGTTCAACACTGTCATTGAAGTTTTCGCCGACGATCACAGCCGTATTCGCTATGTCGGTCTGCAGAATTTTTCGGATCGCATCACAAATTATATGACTCAGCGTGCCCAAATCGGCAGCCAGAGCGATTTTCTGACGATTCAGGCCGTGCTCGGCAGCGCCGTCTCCAAAGTCAACACCGGAACGATACTTAATGGCCGCGGCGCCAACAGCCGCATCTACAGCCTCCTGTTCGGTGACAAGAAACAGCACTTCGACCTGCACACCATGCACAACCACCGCGACCACGAAGCTTATTCCAATATCGACGTTAAAGTGGTGCTGAAAGACAAAGCTACCTCGGCCTATACCGGTTTGATCCGCATCGAAGAAAAAACGATCAACAACGAAGCCTATCAGGAAAACCGCAACCTGCTGCTTAATTCCGGCACGAAGGCCGAATCGATTCCGGAACTGGAAATCCTGTCCGATGAAGTCCGCTGCACCCATGGTGCCACGATGGGCCCGATCGACCCGGAAATGGTTTTTTATCTCAAGAGTCGAGGCATTGAGTACGATCAGGCGGTACGCATGATCGTATCCGGCTTTTTCGAACCGACGATCAAGAAGATCCCCGAGGACCTTCACGACGCCGTGCGCGGGATAGTAGTTAATAAACTGGAGAATGAATGATATGGGAGAATATGTGAAAGTGTGCCGGGCCGATGACCTGGCCGACGGCGGAACAAAAAACGTAAAGGTCGACGGGCAATCGTTGCTTCTGGCCCGCACCGACGGTACGGTTTACGCCCTGGACGACTTGTGCACGCACGACGGCGGCAATTTGGCCGAGGGAAAAATAATCGACGGCCAGATACAGTGCCCCCGTCACGGGGCGCAGTTTGACCTCAAGACCGGAGACGCGACCCAGATGCCGGCTGTTGCGGGTATAAACTCGTACGACGTTAAAATCGAAAACGGAGACGTGCTGGTAGCACTGAAAGAGTAGGCGTACGATGAGTGTAAAGGCCGATTCCATAAAAGAAAAAACCGACCGGTGCTGTGACGGTCCATGCGACCTTGACGTTGCCAAGATCCGGGCCGATTTCCCGATTCTGTCGCGGCAGGTCAATGGCAAGAGGCTTATCTATTTGGACAGCGCCGCCACGACGCAAAAACCTGAATCGGTTATCCGCGCCATCACGGAATACTATTCCCTGCACAACGCCAACGTACATCGCGGCATACATACACTGGCCGATGAAGCCACGACCGCTTACGAAAACACCCGGCACAAGATAGCCGCTTTTATCAACAGCGACTACGAAGAAATAGTCTACACCCGCAACGCCACTGAAGCACTCAACACGATTGCATTTTCGTACGGACGCGCGCATCTCAAACCCGGCGACAGGATTGTCATCACGCAGATGGAGCACCACGCCAACCTCGTGCCGTGGATAATGCTCTCCAAGGAAACCGGGGCCGAACTGGCCTATATACCGATCACCGACGACGGCTATCTCGATTTAAGCCATATCGGGGAAATAATAAATTCAAAGACTAAAATTGTCTCGCTGACGCACATGTCGAACGTACTGGGCACGATCAACCCGGTCGAGGAAATCGCTGAACTGGCCCACAAAGCCGGAGCCGTCATTGTTCTGGACGCAGCCCAAAGTGTGCCGCACCTGGCGGTCGACGTAAAGGCTTTGAACATTGACTTCATGGCTTTCTCGGCTCACAAGATGCTCGGTCCGACCGGACTCGGCATTCTGTACGGGCGACGTGAACTCCTCAACGATTTGCAGCCGTTCGAATTCGGCGGCGAGATGATTCGCAAGGTCACGTTCGACGACGTCACCTGGAACGACCTGCCCTACAAATTCGAGGCCGGGACGCCGCATATCGCCGGAGCTTACGCTTTCGGTCCGGCCATCGACTATTTAAACGAGTTGGGTATGGATAACATCCGCGCCCACGAAATCGAACTAACGCGTTACACTCTAAATAGACTGGCCGAGCTTGATTTCATTAAAGTATACGGCCCGACCGATCCTAATCACCGAGGCGGAGCCGTGACGTTTAACGACGTCAATATCCACCCCCACGACCTGGCGACGTTTCTGGATACACAGGGTATCGCCGTACGGGCCGGCCATCACTGTGCGCAGCCGCTGCACCGTTTGTTGGGGACCGTAGCGACGACCCGCGCCAGCTTTTACATGTATAATACAAAGAGCGAAGTGGACCTCTTGACAGAGGCATTGAAAGAATCACGGAGGTATTTCGGATATGTCTGAACGACTCGATCAACTGTACCGCGATGTGATTATGGAGCATTATAAGTTCCCTCGGGGGAGCAAGGATATAGAAAACGCCGATATGGACAATCAGGGACAGAACCCGGCCTGCGGCGATGAAATCGAAGTAAAAGTCAAGCTCGAAGGCGACCGTGTCAAGGACGTCTCGGTCTCCTGTATGGGTTGCGCCATTTCGGTCGCGTCGGGGTCGATGCTGGCCGAAGTGATTGAGGGCAAAACTCTTGCAGAAGTCAAAAAGATAGCGAAAGTCGTTAAGGCCTTGGTAAAAGGCGAGGAACTGCCCGAAGACATCGACATACACGAACTGGGCGATATAGAAGTCCTTCAGGGTGTGCGCAAATTCCCGGTACGGGTCAAGTGCGCGCTTTTATCGTGGACGACTCTGGTCGACGCCATCGATTCTTTCGAGGCCGGTACAACGACCGAGCTGAACATATCGACGACCGAGGAAGGTCATGCCAACCATAACCATGCACATTGATAAACTATGTTAGATAAAGTCACCATTCTGGAAAAACTGGCGCCCATACAGGATCCGGAAATCGGAATCGGCATCGTCGACCTCGGGCTTATTTATAATATCGAAGTCAACGATAACAAGGACGTTAAAATTGTCATGACGCTGACCACTCCGGCCTGTCCCTACGGTCCGGAGCTATTGACCGTCATCGACAAAGAAATCAGGGACATGGGTGCCAAAAAAATTGATATCGAACTTGTCTGGGACCCGCCGTGGAACCCCGAAGAAATGGCGTCCGAAGAAGCCAAAGATCGGTTGGGTATCTGGTAAAGCTACCTCTTTGTACTTTGCTCTCTAAAAGAAAAGCCCCGTTTCGGCGGGGCTTTTTTAAATCCTATTTTCTGATTCACCTATCCCATAATATTCCTGCCACCGTCGACAGTAATAAACTGCCCGCAGATCATGACGGCTTCATCGGACGCCAGATACGCCACTACCCGAGCGATGTCCTCCGGCTCGACAATGCGGCCCATCGGTGTATGAAACGCGGCATGTCCCAAAACCTTCTGCGCCCCCGGAATGGAACGCGATGATTTGGTGTCGGCCAGCCCGGCCAGAATACCGTTGACGATAACGCCCTTGGGCGCCAATTCGTACGCCAGCCCGCGCGTGATCGATTCCAGAGCGGCTTTGGCCGGTCCCACCAGCCCATAACCGGGGATGACGCGCTTACCGCCGTCGGATGTAATACTAATAATTCTCCCCCAACCGTCCATAAGCGGCAGCGCCCGGCGCGCCATATCCAGAAGTGAACGGGCCGACGACGCCATCGTCACGTCCCAGTGCTTGGTCGTGGCATCAAACATCGAACCCGGAACACCGAAGGCGGCATTGGCGACAACTATATCGAGCCTGCCGCAGACGGACTTTATCGTATCGAAAAGCTTGTCCAGACTTTCTTCTTTTCCGATATCGGCGCGGACTGCGACCGCGTTGCCTTTGGCGGCCTTGATTTCATCGACGACCATCTGCGCATCGGTCATGCTGCGCCTGTAATTAACGACGACTTTGCAACCCTCGGCTGCAAGGCGCTTCGAAATCGCGGCTCCGAATCCGCGCGCCCCGCCCGTTACAAGTGCACATTTTCCCCTCAATTCCGGATACATAAAATCTCCAAAAATTTAAATCCGCAATGATAGACCTAATCTATCTTTTATATCATTCATTACAAGTTTTAAATAACCCTCATTCCGGATCGATGTTCCCTCATTTGGGCCGGAAATAAAAAGGGGCGCCGACCGCCGACACCCCTGAAATATTATTATTCCCAACAACTTATGGGCAGTTCAGCTCCGCCCCGGAGCCATAAACTTCTTCGATAAGCGTCAGAATATCTATCAAATTGATAAATCCATCGGCGTTAACGTCTCCTGATTCAATCGGGTTTGGAGCCGGACCCGGTGGAGTATCGTATCTATAGCTTATCAAGAGCAGAATGTCGATCAGGTCTATATTCCCGTCGTGCGAGGCATCGCCGCAGACGAACGGTAATGATACTATGCTTGAGAGACCGACCGGCGTGTAATTCATGTAAGGCCCTGTCATAAGCGGTAGATATGTATTATAGCCGTCCAGAGCAATTGTCGCGGATTTATCTGAAGTAGCCGACACCGGCATTCTGAAGCGCAGAATAAGAACCGGACCAGAACCGGGTTCGAGATCGGGCAGATTCATATCAATTTTGCTGATCGTAAATGTACCTCTCCGGTAGTACGGATCGGCGTGA
>CAZMWI010000190.1:0-5052 GCA_964569945.1 uncultured Ignavibacteriaceae bacterium | reverse complement strand
CCCGGTTATCATACTCGCGAACGGCGCTGGTTTTGAGGCGCTCCTCACCCAGCAGGCGATTGATTATGGTCGATTTGCCGACCCCCGACGATCCCAGAAAGGCAACCGTCCGACCGGGCCGGATATATTGCCTGAAAACATCCAGACCCTCATCCTGGGCGGCGCTTGACGCATGAACCGGTACCCCGCAGGCGATTCGTTCGACGTCGGTCGTAATTTTTTCGATGTCATCGCAAAGGTCGGCCTTGTTCAGAAGTATCACCGGCGATGCCCCGCTGTCGTACGCCACCGAGACATAGCGCTCGATCCTGCGAAGGTTATAGTTATGATCGAGCCCGGTGACCAGAAAAACCGTGTCAACATTGGCTGCCAGCCCCTGCCGCTCGATTTTACCGTGACCGTACTGCGGCCCCCCCGCCAAAACCGCTTTTCTTGAAAAGAAGCTTCGGCGAGGCAGCAGGTTTTGAATGATACCCTTGTTTTCGCCTTCAATATATACGACCGCCACCCAATCGCCGACCGTCGGTGTATCGGCCAAGCTGCTTACGTGGAAAAGAAACTTGCCCGATAGTTCCGCCGGGTATTCACCGTCGGTTCCTATTAGATGATAGAGATTGCGGTGTTGGCGGGCAACACGCGCCGGGCGAAGATTTGCGTGGCCGTCGATAGTTTTAAATTGGTCGTTAAAATATTCATTCCAACCTAAATGGTTAATATCCATCACTTTCTCCAAAGAGATAAAAATTCCGCAATTTACCGCGGCCTGTGATTTTTTATGGATGAAGCCGCGAACGTTTTCCACGCCCGCGCCAAAAGAATAAATAAACCCCGCCTGATGCGGCGTTCAATTTCTAAAGGATACGATTTTGCCGGCGGTCCAGATGACTACCGGGGGCGTGGCACTTTCAGATTATTTCAACCGTGCCATCAATCATTAATTACCCTCCATTTGGGGCTAAACACTTTAGGTCTCGTCTATATTTTATTGGCGATTTACGAATTGTCAAGATATTTTGTTACAGAGATATAATATAAAGTATATTGAATTATGAATAACAGGTTGAAAATCCTTACCATTTTTATCTCGCTGACGGCAGTTTCATTGATATCAGGATGCCATAAAAGCAGCCCGACCGCTTCGGTCAACCCCGAAGTAACCAACGAGCTGGGGAATTTTTCGTTTCTTCTTCCGGACGTCCTCGACGCCAGCGTTACATTGAGCTACACCTGGATCAACACCGAAGCATTGGCCGCGGTGGGACATATGTCAAATCCCATCAATGGCACCGCTATCGTGAGAATCAAAGACGCCGCGGGGGGCGAGGTCTATGTCAGTGATCTGCTCGAAACCGGGACCGAGCAGAGTTACATTGGTACTCCGGGAGACTGGACTATCACCGTGACACTGGACAAATTCGATGGCACAGCCCAGTTTACGGTACACAGTATCTAAAGAAAATTCACGACTATCTTAAAAGCCAGAGAATGGCTATAACTATCAGGACCAGAGCCGCCGCCGGGACAACATAACGATTCCACCAATCAACCGGCTTTCTGCCGGCAATGGCTTCGTCCTTTTCGATTGATACCCCCTGCAAAACAGAAACAGCTTCCGCCGAACCATCATAGCGTTGCTCGGGTTCTTTACTGAGCAGGCGGTGAGTCACGTCATCCAAACGGTACGGAAGCTCGGGATTGACTTTCGAAATGGCGGTCGGCGTGTGCATTTTAACCAGCTCGGCCGATTCCTCGCGGTTGTCGCCCTTGAAAGGAGAATCTCCCGACAGCAGTTCGTATAATAACACTCCAACACTGAACAAATCGGATTTTATGTCCGGCGCAGATCCGTCGAGGACTTCTGGTGCGGTGTATTCCGGGAAGCGGTGTATCGCAATCTTACCGCTATCCGGTTTGGGCAGGTATTCGATATATTCATCGAAGCCGATAATTTTCGCCTGCCCGTCCATACCGATAATAATCTGCGACGGTGCCACCGGTCCGTGAATAATACCGTTCTGATGAGCGTGTTCGAGCGCCTGCAAAACTTGCACTACCAAATCGGTCGCCTTGTCCGGAGAAGCCTCGAAATCGGTCAGCAGGTTTTTTAAAGATTGTCCCTCGCAAAACTCCATGACGATAACCGAACAACCCTCGAATTCGAAAGCGTCGACTGTCTCGACCAGACCGGGATGCTCCAGATTCACGAGGGTTCGTCCGCGCGAAATGAGAACCGTTTTCTGGTCTTCATTCAAGATGTCGGCGTGATAAATTTTAAGGGCGGCTTTTCTGCGGTTTTTCGTGTCTTCGGCGAAATAAATATCGGACTTACCACCGGCGTGAGTTCTATCGAGGATAATATACTCATTGACCCGTCCGCCTTTTTCGAATAGGGGAGACATAAGCGCAGCTTTACTTTCCGGTGCTTTCGGTTTTGAGGGCCAGCCGTGCTTCCTGATCGTGACGTTTAAGGGCGTCAACTATTTCGTCTAATTGGCCGTCGAGGATTTCATCGAGATTGTGGACCGTGAGCTTTATGCGGTGATCGGTCACACGCGACTGGGGGAAATTGTACGTGCGTATTTTAGCGGAGCGATCCCCGGAACCGACCATCGCCTTTCTTTCGCTGGCGATTTCATTGTCGTGTTCCTCCTGCGCTTTGTCGAGCAGACGGGCGCGCAGGACTTTCAGGGCCTTAGCCTTATTTTTATGCTGTGATTTTTCGTCCTGGCAGGTGACCACGGTGCCGGTCGGAATGTGCGTGATACGCACCGCCGAGTCGGTCGTGTTGACCGACTGCCCGCCGGGGCCGGTCGAACGGTAAACGTCGATTTTGAGGTCTTCTTCCTTAATAACGATGTCAATGTCCTCGGCTTCGAGCAGGACCGCGACCGTTGCCGCCGACGTGTGAATGCGGCCCGATGATTCTGTCTGGGGCACGCGCTGCACGCGGTGGACACCGGACTCGAATTTCAGGGAACCATAGACGTTTTCGCCGTTGACGAGAAAGATAATTTCTTTCAGCCCGCCGATCCCGGTCAGATTCGATGACAGCACTTCCAATTTCCAGCCCTCGCGTTCGGCGTAGCGAGAGTACATACGGAACAGGTCAGCGGCGAATATTGCCGCTTCCTCGCCCCCCGTCCCGGCCCGGATTTCCATGATGGCGTTTTTGGCATCGTTCGGATCTTTGGGGCTCAGAAGCAGATTGAATTCCTGTTCGGCCTCATCGACCTGCGCTTCCGCAGAGGACAGTTCCTCGCGGGCCATGTCGATTAGTTCCGGGTCGTCAGATGAATCTATTATTTCTTCGGCTTCGGCGATTGAATCCAGAAGTTTTTTATACTTGTGTCCGGCTTCGAGAATTTCCACTACTTCGCGACGTTCGCGCGAAATATCTTTCACCTTCGTCGGATTGCTCAGCACCGATGGATCGGACAGGGCCTGGTCGAGCTCGTCAAGTTTCTTTTCGTATTTTTGTATTACTTCCAACATAGCCTTACACTTTCAATTGATTAAGGACAGGATATTATAGATAAGACTGCGCTAAAGGCAAGTTCTTTTGACGGTCAGCAGCGACTCGGTATGTCCGAGCGCCGATTCGAGGGCGACAATGGCGACTTCCATCTGGTCCGGTGACGGCTCACTCGTGGTGATGCGCTGCAACCACAAACCCGGCTGAATCAAAAGGCGCGTGATCGGATTGTTGCGCGTTTTGCCTGAGAGCTTGAGAAGTTCGTACGATCCTCCCGCGACCAGCGGCAGCAACGAGAAGTGCGTCGCGAAACGCTGCAGCAGCGTCGGGGGAGCCCCGGCTATCGCGGCGAAAATCGAGTCGGATACGGCGTAAATAAAAATGGCCGACAGGACCACGATCAGTATGAAGCTTGTCCCGCAGCGGGGATGAAACCTGGTGTACCGGCCGACGTTATCGGTCGTCAACGCATTACCGTTCTCGTATGCAAAAATCGATTTATGCTCGGCGCCGTGGTACTGAAAAACTCTCTTGAATTCCCCGAACAGCGATATGAACCACATGTAGCCGAGAAATATGGTAACGCGAATACCTCCGGCGATAAGATTAAATGCAAATGCATCCTTCTTGGCCCCTATAAATTCGGCTATAGCCAGTGGCAGAAAAAAGAACAGAGCAATTCCAACCGCGAGTGCGAAAAAGACGGTCAGAATCAACATGAATCCCGATGACTTTTTCTCTTTGGGGATGTATTCTTTACCGCTTTCCAGAGCTTCTTTGCGTTCGATTTCTTTGATAGAAATATCGGCGGAGAAATTAAGCGTCTTGATGCCGATAATCATCATCTCGAAAAAAGTAACGATGCCCCGCATGATCGGCAGTCCCAGGATTTTATGCCGTCGACTTAAAGATTCGTAATCTTCCGTTTTCACGATGATTTCACCGGTGGGAATTCTGACCGCGGTCGAAATACGATCCTTGGACCGCATCATGACTCCCTCGATAACTGCCTGTCCGCCGACCGACATATCGGGCATATCTTATTCCTTTCCTGACTGCTAATAACAAGGACGATTCATATTAACGCTAATAATATACGAATCGTCCTGTAATTTTGGGGAATAATTTGATAAGCTACGATGCTTTTTTCTTGTCGTCTTTTTTGTCGAGACCGTACTTCCTGCGGAAACGATCCACGCGACCGGCTGTGTCGATAAGCTTCTGACGACCGGTAAAAAACGGGTGACAGTTGGAGCAGATTTCCACGCGGATGTCTTTCACGGTCGAGCGAGTCTCGATTTTATTCCCGCACGCGCACGAGATCGTTGTCTCGTAATATTCGGGATGAATTTTCTTTTTCACTTTTTCCTCAAACCTTTCAAAGCCTTTAACTAAGGATGTCAAATATAGCACATATCCCTAAAAAGGCAAGCGGAATGTATAAGTTCCCGGCCGGTTATAATTTCAGGTGTTTCTATGACGTCGATTTGAAAATAAATATGCGGCTTTCCGAGCGGTCTGTCAGCGGCTTACGATCGTAGGACCCGAAGCTTTCAACAAGTTTCAGTCCGGCCTTTTGG
>CAZMWI010000189.1:0-5079 GCA_964569945.1 uncultured Ignavibacteriaceae bacterium | reverse complement strand
ACTTCTTCAGCATAAATTCCAAAGCCCCCGATCCCGGGGGCTTTGGTTTGTACAGGGAAATTTCTATGATTAAGCGCGGACGATCTTGAGAATTTCCTCGGTCCGCCTATCCAGGATCTCTTTGGTGTCGGCCTCGACATTGAGCCTTATCAAAGGCTCGGTGTTCGACGGCCTCAGATTAAACCAGAAATCATTCTTATAGACGGTCAGGCCGTCGGTACGGTCCTGTTCGCCATCGGCAAAAGCCTCGGCCACCTTTTCAATCACTTCGCGAGCGGAATCGACCCGGCTGTTGATTTCACCGGAACGGAAATAGGGGTCTATAGCCCGGATAATTTCATCCAGCGGCTTGTCGTTCTGGCTTAGCAGCTCCAGACAAACCAGGAAAGCCACCAGCCCGGAATCGGCAAACCAGAAATCTCGGAAATAAAAATGCCCGGAATGCTCGCCTCCGAAAATCGCGTTGTTCTTTTTCATCAGCGGCTTGATAAAGGCGTGGCCCACTCTCGTGCGTATAGCCGTGCCGCCCTTTCTTTTTATCAGTTCCGGGACCGCCTTGGAGCAGATAATATTATACAGGATAGTCTCGCCGGGATATTTGCTCAGAAGGTTATCGGCCACCATAGCCGTGACCATATCGCCGCCGATCTGCCGCCCGTTTCTGTCGACCAGAAACATGCGATCGGCGTCACCGTCGAAAGCCGCTCCGAAATCGGCACCGACTTCCTTGATCTTTTTAATGAGGTCCTCGAGGTTTTCCAGTTCAATAGGAGAGGCGGGGTGGTTGGGAAACGATCCGTCGGGATCGAAAAAAAGCGGAATAATTTCCAATGGGAGCCTTTCCAAAACGGGCGGAACGGTCGCCCCGGCCATGCCGTTGCCCGCGTCCACGACAACTTTGAATGATTTTATTTTGGCTATATCGATAAACGACAGGCAGTGGGCGGCATATTCCTCAAGGACGTCCTTGCGGTTGATATTTCCGCGCGACGGCGATTTAACGTGCTGATCGTTTTGGACCATCTCTTTTATCTTGTCCAAACCCTCTTTACCGGACAGGGGCAGAGCCTGTTTGCGGCAGATTTTAAAGCCGTTGTATTGTTTCGGATTGTGACTGGCGGTTATCATAACGCCGCCGTCATAATCGAATTTACCAACCGCAAAATAAAGAGCATCGGTCGATATCCTGCCCAGATCGACGGCATCAACCCCGGCATCGACAATCCCGCGGGACAGCGCGTCGAACAGTTCATCTGAGGACAATCTCATATCACGACCGATAGCGATCGTCGTCGGCTTGAGATATCCAGCCAGGGCGTTGCCGACGGCGTATGCTATATCCGCGTTTAGTTGATCGGGAAATGTGCCTCGAACGTCATAGGCTTTAAAAATCGAACTATCGAAATTCATATATTTTCCTTTTTGCTGAATATACCAAAGCCGGTTGTCGTCAGTCAACCGCTCTTTTGGCCTTATTAATTTATAGATGAAACGATATTTTCACGACCATTCCGGATTATTTTTATTATTTTACTTCGGTTATGCCTCTCGGGATTAAGAAAATCACCTTCGCGACACTTACGTTTTCAAACATTACTCTATATATCGGTTTTCTCATCTGGCGGATTATGTTCAATAATTTCGCGGTGGAGACCTTTAACGCTTCCGCCACCGATATCGGCATCATCCAGGCCGTGAGGGAGATTCCCGGCTTTCTGGCGTTCGGAGTCGGGGCGTTGGCGCTTCGATTCTCAGAATCCAAGCTGGCGGCCGCGTCGATAGTCGTCATGGCCCTCGGCCTGATCCTGACCGGTGCTTCGCCGTCGCTGGTTATTCTGGGCGCGGCCACTTTCCTGATGTCGCTGGGATTTCATTATTTCGAGCCGAGCAATTCCTCGCAGCTGCTTCTGCTGGCCAAGCAGGGGAAGTACGGCAACATACAGGGGAGATACCTGTCTTTCGAGTCGATGGCCGGAGTGGCGGCTGGAGTGCTCGTTCTGAGCCTGACTTTCGCTTTCGACTACCGGATAGCGTTTTATATCCTCGGCGGGGCGATATGCCTTATCGGTCTCTATCTATTGATAGCTCTTCCAGCCAACCGCGGTATCGGCGAACTGCGGCGCGCCAGGCCCAAGAAAAAATACTGGCTGTACTATACTCTGTCATTTCTGCGCGGCTGCCGCCGTCACATTTTCACGACCTTCGCGATCTTCTTACTTGTCAAAAATCACGGGCTGTCGATTTCGATTATTTCAATCGTGTTCGTCGCCAACAGCTTCGTGACTATTTTTACGCACCGTCTGATCGGTCACATCAGTGACCGTTTCGGCGAGCGCGTAATTTTGGTCGGGTCGTCGCTGATTCTGGTTTTCATCTTCACCGGCTACGCTTATGTCTCTTTTATGCCGTTGCTGATAGCCTTCTTCCTGATCGACAACGCCCTGTTCGGGTCGTCGATAGCCCTTAAGTCCTACCTTCGCAAAATCGCCAGCGAAGAGGACCTGACCGGCTGTCTTTCGTTCGGGATGACCATGAACCATGTGACGGCGATCATAATCCCGGTTGTCGGCGGGCTGGCCTGGAACCTGTTCGGCTATCAGGTGACTTTCATTGCAGGAGCGGTGATCGTGGCGGTTGACATGTTTTTCGCGATGAAGATTCCGACCCACGATATTTCAGATATTAAGACTGCCCCACAACAACCATAGCCGGTTAGTCTTTCTTCCCCGCGATGGTTGCGCCCGCAGGCGCTTTCTGTTATAATTAGGCTCAGGAAAACTTAATAACTAAACAGATGAGAATATATATGAAAGTAATACTATCCGGAAATGAATCGGTTGCGCGGGGAGCGTACGAAGCCGGTGTCAAACTGGCCTCGGCCTACCCGGGAACACCGTCAACAGAAATTCTCGAAACCATCGGCGCGCAGTACAAGTCGATCTACTCGGAATGGTCGCCCAACGAGAAAGTCGCTTTCGAAGTCGGCATCGGCGGTTCGCTGGGCGGGGGACGGTCGCTGGTGGCGATGAAGCACGTCGGTCTCAACGTCGCCGCCGACCCGTTTATGACTTTCGCCTATACCGGCGTGCGGGCCGGGTTTGTGGTCATTTCGGCCGACGATCCCGAAATGCACTCCTCACAAAACGAACAGGACAACCGCTTTTTCGCCAAGTTCGCCCAGATACCGTTTCTGGAGCCGTCCGATTCGCAGGAAGCCAAGGATTTCGTTAAGCGCGCGCTGGAAATCTCCGAGCAGTTCGATACCCCGGTCATGCTGCGCCTGACCACCCGCATTTCGCACTCGAAGGGGATTGTCGAGCTGTCCGATCCAATCGACCCGCCTAAATTCGAGTTCGAGCACGACATGCCCAAATACGTCATGATTCCCGCCAACGCCAAGAAGCGGCATGTCGTCGTCGCCGAACGGTTGGAGAAACTTAGAAAATTCGCCGAAGAAACCGACCTGAACGTCGTAGAGGACAACGGCTCGGATATCGGGATCATCACCGGCGGGATTTCATACCAGTACGTCAAAGATAATATTCCCGACTCCGACTGTTTCAAGCTCGGTCTCGGTTTTCCACTTCCGCTTGATAAAATCCGCAAATTCGTGGAATCGCACAAGCACGTGCTGGTAGTCGAAGAGCTGGAACCGTACTACGAGGAAATCATCAACGCCGCCGGGATAAAAATCGAGGGGAAGAAATACTTCTCGCGGCTTGGCGAGCTGTCGCCTTACAAAGTCGCTCTCGGCCTGAAAGAAGCTGGACTATTAAGCGAAGCCAAGGGCGCCGATTTCGAACCGGAGCCGCTGTTTCCGCGTCCGCCGATATTGTGTCCCGGCTGCCCGCATCGCGGAGCCTTCATGGCCTTAAGAAAGCTCAAGCTGCCAGTGACCGGCGATATCGGCTGCTATACTCTGGGCGTCCTGCCGCCGCTGCAGACTATGGACACCTGCATCTGTATGGGTGCCTCTATCGGCAATGCCATCGGCATGGACAAAGTCGGCGCGTCGCAAAACGGCGTGGTGGCCGTGCTGGGCGATTCGACTTTCTTGCACTCCGGTATAACCGGTCTTTTGGACGCCGTTTATAACAAAAGCAATATAACCGTAATGATCCTCGACAACCGCATCACTGCCATGACCGGAGGTCAACAGCACCCGGCGACCGGCCACACTCTTATGGGTGAGGAAACCAAGCAGGTCAATTTTGCCGAGTTGTGCAAAGCGCTGGGAGTCGAGAAAGAAAATATCAGAGAAATTGATCCCTATGATTACCAGGGTACGATAGATGTGGTCAAAGAGGAAACCGCTAAAGACGGGCCGTCGGTGATAATCACTCAGCGAGCCTGTGTCCTGATGCCCAAGCGCATCATCGACCGGCCGTACCGCGTCAACCTCGACGATTGTAACGGCTGCAGCGCCTGTTTCCGGATCGGTTGCCCGGCGATATTGCCGTCGGAGGAAAAAGCTGAGAACAACCTGCCCAAGGCGCTGATAGACGCCACCTTGTGCACCGGTTGTACTCTTTGTGCCCAGGTCTGTAAACCCGAAGCGATTGTCCCGGTCGAACAACCGGCGACGGTGAAGTGAGGTGACCGATGGGAAATAAAACGACCAATATATTGATTGTCGGTGTCGGCGGACAGGGCGTGCTTCTCGCTTCGGAAATTCTCTCCGACGTCGCCATGAAAGCCGGTTACGACACCAAGAAAAGCGAAGTGCACGGGATGTCCCAGCGGGGCGGCGTGGTATCATCGCACGTCAAGTACGGACCGAAAGTGTACTCACCAATAATTCCCTACGGCAGCGCCGATATTCTGATCTCTTTCGAGCAGGCTGAGGCCCTGCGTGCGATGGACTGGGTCAGGAAGGACGGCTTAATTGCCACCTCGACCACTCGGTTGATTCCGCCCAGTGCGATGGGGAAAGATTTTTCTTACCCCGATGACCCGGTCGAGACGATGCGCAAGAAGATGAAAAATGTCATCGCCATCGACGCCGACAAAATTGCCCTCGAACTGGGTAATATCCGGCTGGTCAACACGCTTTTGCTGGGCGTGATTTCCTCGCGACTG
>CAZMWI010000188.1:0-5116 GCA_964569945.1 uncultured Ignavibacteriaceae bacterium | reverse complement strand
ATGCCGCATAGAGAAATGACAAGCGGCAAGTCTATGTTTCGGGGCTGAAGTCTTTCGCGAGAATCGCGTAAAGCTTCAGGTCCAAAAATTGACCGTCTTTGCAGACGTGCTCTTTGAGATGACCTTCAAAGCTCATGCCGACTTTTTCCATGACGCGACCGGAGGCGTCGTTTCCGACTATATGATGGGCGAATATGCGATGAAGTTTTAAATCTTCGAAACCGTGTTTAACCACGGCGCGTGCGGCTTCGGTGCAATAACCTTTATTCCAGTACGGCACCCCGACCCAGTAACCGAGTTCGGCGCGGTTAAAGCGGGGATTGATATGCAGACCAATAGCCCCGATAAGCTGGCCGTCGTCTTTGAGGGTAATTGCAAAATTGCTGAGTTTGCCGGCATCGATTTCTTTAAGATGAGTTTCAATCCAACTTTCGGCCATGCCGTCTTCGTAAGGATGAGGGATATTTAGAGTGGTGGCGGCTATAAGCCTGTCTCCGGCCAGGCGCTGAACTTCAGGAGCGTCGGCCTGATTAAATCGCCGCAGCCTGAGCCGCTCGGTTTCGATGTTATAACTTTTGTTTGTCATTGTCATTCATTATGAGCTTTCGAATAAATATACCCGTTGGAATCAAAAGGCAAGAGGTTTTAATGTGACGTTAGATTTGTACCTGGCCGTACGGTCCAATCCGCAATCGTACACCATGGTACAAGAACTAATATGCGACTAATATAATCCTGTATATGTTAATCTACGGTACGACTGCGACTTGCGATTTCTCGGAAATCGTGGCACGGATGTTGATATATACATGGGCAAGGACGATAAGTCCCCTGCGAGGTGAAAACTACTAAATCAAGGAGTGAGCAATGCGCAAGTCAACAGTGATCGCAATCTTTTTCGGCCTGACCCTTATGATCGGGGCGACGCAGGTATCGGCCGGGAACGGATCCGGATTCGGAGGCTTTTTCAATTTCTTCCAGTGGCAGAGAGACGCCGATGATGACGGCATTCCCAACGGCCAGGATGGAGACTATATTCGTCCGCAGGATGGGACAGGTTTCAAATCGATGTTCGGCTTTGGCAGCGGCAACGAGGCCGCGTCCGGTGAGGGTGAAGGCGACGGTGTCCAAAACGAGTACAACCATCGCTACATTTACCGCTACAATCAGGTCGAGGGAGACATGCTTCGCGACCAGGACAGACTGGGCGACAAGACTCGTCTCAGAATTCGCGACGGCAGTTGCGACGATTAGGACTTTATCCCATTAAGTCCGACTTTTTAATAGACAAGGCCCCGATAAATCGGGGCCTTATTTTTTTGCGAATTTTCGATAAGCGGTTGATTAGTATCGGCCGCGTCCGCCGCCGCCGCCACCGCCGCGATATCCACCGCCGCCGCCGCGACCACCGCCACGGCCACCGCCGCCGCCGCGTCCGCCGCCACCGCCACGACTGTCATTGCGGGGACGAGCCTCGTTGATGGTCAGCGAGCGTCCGCCCAGTTCAGCTCCGTTAAGCTCGGAAATAGCCTTCATGGCTTCGTCTTTTCCGGGCATTTCGACAAAGCCGAAACCGCGCGGTTCATTTGTGTAGCGATCTTTTAGAATGTTCACAGAGCTGACATCGCCGTATTCGGCGAATAAGTCGCGAAGATCGTCTTCTGTCGTCGTACGCGACAGGTTGCCCACGTAGATATTCATTCTACACTCCAGATTTGTTCATCCCGATACTTGTTTTCGAGCCCACTATCCGGGACAAACGCCATTTGCGCATCATTGCGCAGAATCTCCCATTAGGTTTTGCGGTCAGTTTCTAAAAGATCCCTACCTATAAAACGATTAATATGGAGATCGTATCATAACCTAAGATACGTATCCAAACGCAAAAGTTCAACAAGATTATATCGAATCCTTTGCCTGTCGGGCAAGTTTGATCAGGTCCCAGTAGGGAGGAAGGTAGCCATTTTCGTCGCTGAATCGCCGGGCCAGAACCTCAAGCTTTTCTTTAATTTTCCTGTGCCGGCCCGAAAACCATTCGTTTTTAAGGGCAGCGGTGGCGTTCATGCCTTCCGGGATCGGTCCGGCTTTATCGAAATGGTTTAAAATGGAGCTGTAAATTTTTAATACCCGGGCGACGGGAAGCATGAACAGGTTATATTTGAGCTTCATGCCCCGCTCGGCGTCTTCAAGCATAACATCGACTACGGCGTTATCGAGGTGGTCTTTATAAAGTGTCTCAAAATCTCTCCATTCGGCGACCACCTGAAGCTGGGGATCGTATTCGAGATCGGATGGCTCCTGGGTCGTGAAGTTCTTCACCCCGAAAGCGGCCAGCCAGTTTCGTACTCCGGGACTGGAAATGTGCGACCGGCTCGCCCAAAGATTGACACCGGCTTGCTTATAGGCATAGGAAACCACCTCGGAACAAAAGAGTTTTGAAGGATCGGAAATATCCATGGTAAAATCATAGGGAATATGTTTGGCGAGGGCATTCGCCATAGCGTATTTTGCGGCGATTACGGGAAGGGCATGATTAGATTTTAATGCGGGATGATCAGATCTAAGGCGGAGAATCAATATGCGCAGCTTAGTATCCCTGAGATAATCATTAATATCGCTGATAACGACACCCCGTTCAATATGCGATTCGACCAGGTAAATTTCACGTGGCACAGGTAATCCATTTATAAGTGAATCCTGTCTGTCCAGACATGCTAACGCGGCGTGGGAGAAATTGCCGGGATAGTCATTGCCCCGGGCTATTAGGGCAGACGTCGGCGCGCCGCCTCTTGAAATAAAGATATCGCCCGATTGAATTGTGACACCCATAAATGAAAAAGATCCCGCTGGCAAAGTATCAGACACGCCCGGAACCAGTTCCGGGGTGCGCTTGGGGCCGGCCTGAAGCATGACCTCTTCGAGCGCCGTTCTTCCTCCGTAGATCAACCGATACACCCGGTCGCGGGCGGTGCGGGAATTCATATCCCAGTGCTGCGCCTGATTCATGAGCAGATATCGAAGACTGGTATACAGGCTGATCAGGCTCTGCAGGCTATCCGGGCAGGCGGCTATCAGACACGACAGGCCAAACAGGTGTGTTTCGATTCGATTAAAAAGGGTATCATCGGGCTTAAGTGAATCGCGGGACAGACTTGATACCAAAATGCCAGTCGAATCAAGTCCTGACCCGATTTGAGCGCGAAGCGAATCGCAACCGAGGCGACGGGCATCGTTGAACCTGGCTTCGAGCGACGACCAGTATTCATCCTGATTCCAGGCGAATGGCTGGGCTGTCGTGTCATCAGTCGGGGCGACCGGCCCATGACCGGGAATAAGAAGAAACAGGTAGACAATGCACAGAACGGCTAAGATAATCCCGATTTTTCTGGTGTAGTGCTTCGGCATCATTATCCTCTAAATTTCCCTTTGCACCCAGATGACGTCGTATTCGCGGCCGTTTTTGCGCCCGATTTTTTCCAGTCTTCCGACCTCGCGAAAGCCGTACTTTTTGTGAAAGTTCAGACTTTGCTCATTGAGAGATGAAATCTGGGCGACAAATATGGAAATGCCCCGTTCGCGCGCTTCTTCCGTCAGATAATCCAGCACCAGTTTACCGAGGCCGCGGCCGGTATAGTCGGGCAAGATAAAATAAGTCAGCTCTGCGGTGTGCCGCATACCGTCGGCCGGGTGATAGGCGTGCATAAATGCGAAACCGACGGTGAAGCCGGCCTCGTTGCGAATCGTGATGGCCGGGTAGTCGGCGAACAGCATTAGAAAACGGTTAAAAGCTTCATAGGGCAGTTTTTTCGTGAAATATGACGCGAAGCTGTTTTCGACAAAGTGATTGAAAATATCGATGACGGCTTCGCGGTCGTCGGCCGTGATCGGTTCGAAACGATACGACATATTTATCTCCGCATAATTTGTGGCAAACGTGTTGCGATCAAAATAATTCCCAAAGCCTTCAAATACAATCGCAAAGCGCCAACTCATTTCGACCTTTGACCCATCGGGTGCGGAGGAAATTCTCGAGGGACAGAAGTTCCGGGCGGTGTCGGGCCTGTTTGTGAAACCGGCCCGGAAAAATTTTCTCAATTAATCCGCTATCCTGTCACGTAATAGGTGTTGACATCCGAAAGGAAGCCGATATATTGAAATATGTTAATTGTTGATCCGTATTAAGTTGGTCAAGACGAGTCCTTTATTCCAAATAGATTCCCTTGCAAAGTTAATCCGGTTCTAAGGCGCAATAAGGCGCGATTGAATGTTTGCCGGACTTTACGGCAAACAAGTTCGGAGTAGAAGATGAATATCTACGTCGGAAATCTCTCTTACGACACGAGAGAAGAAAACCTTCGCCAGCTTTTTGAAAGCTATGGCGAGGTTGTCAGTGTCAACATCGTCTCTGACAAAATGACCGGCCGCTCGCGCGGTTTTGGTTTTGTCGAGATGGCCTCGAACGAGGAAGGTCAGAAAGCTATCAGCGAACTGTCCAACCACGAACTCGACGGCCGCAATCTTAATGTTAACGAGGCTCGTCCGCGTAACTAAGACTGCGATAGTCTGACACAATCCGGATTTTCGACCGACAATTGTATTGTTTTAGAAGCCGGGTAAGAATAAAACGGCGCTCTGAAAAGGGCGCCGTTTTTTGTTGTCTGATATTACTTGGAATTAATTAATGATGAATGATAATGAGTAATAACTACTTCAATAAAAGCTTTCGTTCCTCTCAATTCTTTTTAATACGAATTTCAATTCTTTATGGATTCGGCCGATTTCCATTGATTTAATTATTACATTAGGACTAAGACTTACTTTATATTGGTTCTGTGCCCATTTGGACAATGAAGAAAGCAATTTTTTCCCAGAAACCAAGTCTATCTTAGTATTTCCCGAATCAAGGAGATGTTTTACCAATTCTCTCGCTTTATTATTCGCACTAGGTAATCCTGATTTTTTATCAAGTGATAAAAAGCGTTCTCCGTATTTGTCTTCAATGTGCGGGATTTGCGCCTCCGCCAATTTCAACAATTTTCGCATTATTGATTGAGACGTAGGAAAGCCAGAACTCCTATTCTTACTAACGGCGGAAATGTACTTGCTTATAACTTCG
>CAZMWI010000187.1:0-5123 GCA_964569945.1 uncultured Ignavibacteriaceae bacterium | reverse complement strand
GCAAAATCGAGATCGGACATGGTGGTGGAGATATTGGTCAGGTTTACTCCGGTCAAGGTCTTTGATTGGTCGATATATCCGTTATAAAGTGCGAAAGCCATCAGGTTATTTTTGACACTGCCGGGCGCGACGGTTACGGTTGCGGCCGGTATGGATATGGCAGTGATTCGGTTCGACGGAAACACGAGGTGGGCACGGGTATTGTCGACCGAAACGTCGTCGGGTCCATCGGTACCAGATTTATATTCCACGCCTCCGGTCGGTATGGACAGTTGTATCGTCCCGGCGTCGAAAGAACGGTTGGCGATGTTGGCCATCACGACAAACCGGCTTCCTCCGGATTTGATCGCGAAGTCGATTCCGGTCAGCGACCAAAAACCGTCGCGATAGGTCATCTGTCCGATATAATTTCCGATGTCAGGTGTCATGTCTCCGTCCGGGTCGGCCCAGAGTTTAAAGGTCAGAATATCGCCGGCGCTGTTCAGGCTGCCGAGGTTGGTCAGAGTAAGCCCCGCAAGAATGTCGCTGCTGTATCCATTCGACGGCAATTCGAAACTGAATATCGGGCGATTGGTCTGACCGCCATAGTACGCCCCCTGATCGATATCGAACACGCTGACCGCCGCCGCCGGAAATGAGGAGATTGTGAAATTGCCGGGATTGGTAAGCGGAAATGTACCACCTATCGTAACCGGAGCACTGAAATAGACGTCGGCGTCGCTGGTAATCGAGAAATTGACCGTGTTGCCGTCTTTGGCGTCGTACAGATTCAGCCATGGTACCAGTACGAGTCTGGCTCCACCGCCGAATCCCTCGATTGGCAGACTGTTAAGCAGGAATTTTCCGCCGCCGTCGGTAATTTGCGACGTCGCCAGCAGAGAATCGTTGCCGTCAATATTAATATTATCATCTGAAGTCAAATAGAACTGGACGCTGTCGATCTGGCTGTCGAGTTGGGCGCGGGTGGCCCCTCCATCGGGATCGACGGCTACCAGATTAAAATTCAAGCTGTCCAGATTTATGGTGGCGGCATATCCGTTGATCATCTCGACCGCCATAATCGGACCGGCCGAGCCGCCGGGAGTTATTTCCCTCGGGGTGATTGCTATAGGCGTACAATCGAGGCTTTCCGCCGATACAATCGTAACCGTATCGACCGGGATCGTGGCGACATCAATCGGGCCGTCGTTGCCCGACGACATCTGAACCCCGTCGGTCGGTATCGCCAGCGCAATAGTCGAACCGTTGGCCGGGTAATCGGCGATATTCGCCCCGATGAAGAAGCGTGTCGTCGTATCGGTAAGTGCTGCGTTCAGACCGCTGATAGACCAGCGATCACCCGTAAAGACCAGCTGACCCAGCACGACTTCTTCAGAAGTCGAAGTGAAGACATTATTCCCGTTATCCTGATACAGGACAAAGGATTCGATGTCATTGTCGGTCGCTGTCCCCTCATTATATATATTAAGGGATTTCAGCGTATCGGTTTGATAGCCGTTACGAGGAAGGTCAAACGACAAGACGCTGCCGGAAAACGATCTTGCCGCCGCATTTGCAATCCCGCCGGAGATGATTTGAATTTGTGAAGCAATCATGCCATTTATTGTAACGGTGCCGAAAGAATTGACGGTTTCAGGTCCGAGCGGAATCGTGGCATCCGAAATATTAAGATCGGTTGCAGTTGTGAAGTACACATCCAGCGTGTCACCGTCGCGAGGAGACGGTGCAATATTTACAGCACCGATAATCGTGACTCCCGAATCCGGATCTATGACCAATTCATCGAAATTGACAGGATTGATTTCACCGGTTATTGCCGCCGATCCGATCAAGCTGTCCGATGCGCTGAGCAGGGAATCATCGTCGAGATCGACATACAATGAAATCAGATTCATATTCGTCCGAACCTGTTCGGCGGTCCCGGCTCCGCGAGAATTGTCGCGAACTGTCAATCCGATTAAACCTTTGGGGACATCAAAATAATTTTCAATCCGGAAAACCAGAATCGGGACGTCTTCCTGCGCCGAACGAGCCTCGCTGTTGCCGAGCGGGATGTTGTAAACTACGAGAGCTTCGACGTCGATCGAACCGCTGGTATCGGTGACGGCGTTGATATCACTGATAACGGTTATTTCACCGGAACCCGGTTTGGTCGCGTGGAATTTACCGGCGGCATTGATTGTCCCCATACGGCCGAGCACGTCCCAGGTAAGATTACCGGTTTCGGCGATATTGCCATCGGTATCATAACCAGTGGCCCCAAACTGCACCGAATCACCGGGGGCGATATCGGTCATATCCGGAGAAATTGCAAGTGTATGCAACAATCCGGGAGTAATTTCAAGACAGGCGGTCGTATCGGTGGCACCTTTGTCCGACACGGCAATCACGCGGGTGGTGCCAACCGTAGCAGGATCGAACAGGCCGGAATTGTCTATATCACCGAGAGCATCTTCAAGACTCCAGGTTATATTACCGGGGTTGGCCCCGAAACCTCCGGCATCGAATCCGGAAACCATATATTGAAGAGTCGAATCTGACGTTATTTTTGCCGAGTCCGGTGCAATCTGCAAAGTGACAAGAGCTGCAGAATCGACCGTAATCGTAATTTGTTCACTGTCTATCGCCAGCGAGTCGTCGGTGGCGTAGAACGTTATATCATAATCTCCCGCCGAGGGATAGGCCGGCGTCCAGTCGAAAGTACCGGTCCCATCACCGTCGTCGGTAAATCCGGCCCCGCTCGGAAGAGTCGACGTTGTCAGAACGGGGGTCGATTCGATATCGGTTGCGGAGATTCCAAAATTCAGGTTTGCGTTTTCAATGACGGTGCGATCACCGATGGCTGCAAGCACCGGCATCTGATTTCCGGCGTCATTGACCGTTAAGGTGTACAAGCCGCTGTCGACCGCACTGGAATCATCGGTGGCGTAAAACCAAATTTCATAAATCCCCGACTGCAAATAGGTCGGTGTCCATGAGAAGTTGGCGGTGCCATCGCCGTTGTCGGTGAATCCGGCTCCTGTTGGCAGGGCCGAAGCTGTCAGGATTGGCATGGATTCTATATCTGAAGCACTTAGTATAAAAGACCCATTTTCGTTTTCGGTAATAGTCATATCCTCGGGGAGAATAAGCACCGGTGACTGGTTTCCGGCGTCGGCTACCGTAACCGTGACAATTTCGCTGTCGACGGCGCTGGAATCGTCGGTGGCATAAAAAGTTATATCATAGACTCCGGATTGGAGAAAGGTCGGTGTCCAGTCGAAGGAGCCTGTACCATCGCCTTGATCGGCAAAAAATGCACCGGTCGGAAGAGATGACGTGGTTAACACCGGAATCGATTCTTCGTCGGTTGCCTCAATCTGAAAATGCAGTTCTGCGTTTTCTTCGGTGTTTTTATTGCCAATATGGCTGAGTAAGGGCAGGATATTACCCGTTTCAAAGTAACCCATGTCCGGAGCCAGGCCCTGATAGTCATAGCCGAGGTCGAGTCCTTTGTCTATGACCGGAGAACTCAATAAAAGCGTAAAATCATCGCCTGCGGCATTTGTAAATTGCGGATCGGTCGTCATGCCTCCGCCGGAGTCAAAAATCCCGCCGGAGTATTCCGGATCGAGAATGCCGTTCTGGATGTCATTGTACCCGCAGACATTGCCGGCGGCGCCGTAGATACCTGTGCTATTGATTGCGAGAATATTATTGAATATTCGACAAGACGAAACGGAAGCATCGATCCATACCCCGTACTGCCCGCAATTGTAAATGGTATTGCCGTAAAATTCATTCGATTCGGCTCCGGCGCGGTCAACAATTCCGGATTCTCCGGCGTTATAAATGAGGTTTTTTTGAATCAGATTATAGCTTCCATATGTATCTATTCCCTGAAGGCCGAAATCGTAAATGGTGCATTCCGAGATAAAACATGAATCGCCATACAATTGAATCCCGTGGCGGGTGCAGTTGGTCAGTGTTATGCCTTGGAATACCGTATGGTCTCCGTCGATTTGCACGATTTCATCAACCAGCCCGCCCATATCAACAAGGACGGTCCCGCTGCTATAACGCTGATAGACGATAGGTGCATCGGATGTACCGGATACTGTCAGCGTGACGGTCATTGTGACAGGATAGGTCCCCGGCAAAATATTGACCGTATCACCGGCGACAACAATGCCCTTGATATCACCGTTGTCGATAGTGGCCCAGGCCGAGCTTATGCTAAGACCGTCGTTGTCGTCGTCGCCGGTTTCAGAAACAAAGAAATTTCTGCCACTGGCCGGGACGTATTCTTCGGCGCCCATATCCGGGGCGTCGCCGATGTATGGATATCCGAGGTCGAGACCTTTGTCGATGACGGGGGAACCGGCCTGTAGATTGAAATCCCCAGCGTCCGGATCGATGAACATCGGGTTGACCGACGTCCCGCCGGCGGAATCGGTTAAGTTATTGTAGTTACCGGAGGCATTGTCCCATATGTCATTAAATCCGCAAATCATCATCGCCACGCCTTTGATGCCATACTCGGCATTGCTAATGCTGATATTGTTAAAGGCGCGCTGAGTGACATCTTTTAATTCCATTCCATCTTTAAGACAGGCATAAAGAGTATTGCCGTATATCAAGGCTTGCTTGGCGTTTGCTTCGGCCCGAATGCCGTCATCGCCGGTATTCGTAATTATATTTTTTAGAACAAGACAGCTGATGCCTTCAATCCTGATACCGAATTTCTCGGTATCGTGGATGTAGCAATAAGATGCAGTGCATGAATCGCCTTTGAGATGTATGGCATTATTGTGCGTATTTGTCAGTTCGAAGCCTGTTATTACGGTATGACTGCTTTTGACTTCGAATATGATATCGGAGCGGTTGTCGTCGTCGAGAAGAACTGTGCCGCCCTCGCTGCAATATACGATCTTTGCGGCTTCGGTGCCGTTGGTCACAAGATCGATTGCTTTGGATAGTATGTATGTCCCGGCAAGTACTTTGACCGTATCTCCGGGATTGATAATTCCGAGTTGATCACCGTTGTTGACCGTCGCCCACGCGGTAAGCTCGGTTAGTCCGTCTGCGGCGTCACTACCCGTTGCGGAAACAAAGTATGTCGTGGCATTAGCGGGGATTGCCGC
>CAZMWI010000186.1:0-5169 GCA_964569945.1 uncultured Ignavibacteriaceae bacterium | reverse complement strand
CAGATAGTGCAGCAGATATTCCTGAACCATCATCTTCTTGCCTTTGATCGTCTCCAGCGCTTCGTGGGCCAGCTGCACCGTCTTCTTTTCGAGGGCGATGTGTTTCTCAACCAGGTCCCAAACCTCGCCGATTTCTTCGGGCGTGAGGGTGATCGTCTTGGTGGTCAGACTGTCGGCGATCAGTTCCTGCACGCGATAGTGCAGCTGAGAATCGCGCTGAATTATTTCCATGACAAGGCGCACGATCGGATTTTCGGTTTTTTCGATCACGTTGCCGGTGGACGCAACCGAGGCGTTCTCGATTTTCATCCAGCGCTGCATATTGTCGACTATTTTGTCCTGGGCCTCTTTCGTTGACATTCCTTAGTCCTCCTACGGTAGATTGTGATATTTAAACGTTTAATGTCTCTCTTCCCCGAATGTTCCGGGACAATATACGAAAAAAAGACGGGCGGTCAATCCGCCCGTCATAAATTCAATTTTCCGATGACTCTCTTATCGGGCTGATTTTTCAGCCTTATCCCGAAGAGCCTGCACGCCTCTTTCAAGGTCGCGCATATTTTCCACTTCGGAGTAAAATAGAGGTGAGGCATCGATTTTATTCACTTGATTGTGCCGCAACACTTCCCCGGCCACACCCGGCGGCGTTATGCCCGAGGCAAAGAATACGATGAAAAGCCCAAGGCCGGTCAGCCCGATTAAAAAGCGCCTGATTTTGATGTATTTCGTATTTTTTTGTTTCATGTCATCCTAAACCGCGTTGGGGAAAAACACCATAAAGGCCAGGTAAGCCACAAGCAGTGTCAGTATAAGGTTGAATGACTGCCCGATGACATACAGAATCATCGGCTTGCCCCCTTCCATCCGACTGGCCAGATCCCGGAAATTCGATTCGAGTCCGATAGAGGCAAAAGCGAGACAGAAAAACCAGCCGCGAAGAGGCGACGTAATCGGGCTAATAATATTTTTCTCCACAAGGCTGAAATCACCGTGGTGCAATGGAACGACTAAAAACGAGAACAAAAGCGACGCCCCGACAAATCCTATCACGAATTTCGGGAAGCGATACCAGATTTCCATAATATTCGGTTTGTGGTTTTCATCACATTCGACCTTGGTCACCCAGTAAAGTGCGATGAAAAATGCTATGACCCCGATCAGCACGTTTTGAATCATCTTGACCACGGCCGCAACTTTTTCGGCGTCGGGTCCAAGCATCGACCCGGCTGCTACGACCGCCCCGGTCGAATCGATGGTGCCTCCCATCCAGGCCGCCCCGAGAATATGATTCATGCCGACCGTTTGTATGCCAAGCGGCATGAAGAACATCATCAGGACGGTGAATATCAGCGTCATGCCGACCGCCAGCGTCAGGTCCTCCTTTTTGGCGCAGCAGGCCGCCGCCGCGGCAATGGCCGCCGAGACTCCGCAGACCGACGTCGCCGAGGCAATAATAATCGCCAGCGCGAGGTTCTTCATTTTCAGAATCCGCGCGGCGAAGATGTACATGAAAATTATGACAACCGGGGTTACTATCCAGGCCACCATAAGACCCGGCGCACCCAACGATAAAATTTTCCCGAACAGGATTTCGGCCCCCATCAATACCAGGCCGGTCTTGATAAACAGCTCCGTATGCAGCCCGGCCTTAAGCCACGATGGGGTGCCGATCGTGTTGGAAATCAAAAGCCCGAGCAAGAGCGCCCAGAGAGCGTAACTCAGGCCCCAGTACTTGATATTGGCTTGGTCGGCGATCCAGTATGACAAGCAGGCCAGCACGAACACGCCCAAGAACCCAGGCAGGTATTTGGACACTTTGACCTTTTTCATGAAGGCAATACCAAACGCCGTAAGAACCGCCAGAAATATCAGAAGGAAAAGCAGAGACAGCAGTTTGTTGCCTGTTACCGCACCGTCCCTGATAACAATAAAAGCATCGAGTGGATTCGACGTCCACTTGCTGAGCTTGGGGATTTTTGGCATCAGGCCAAACAGAGCCAGAGCAAAAATAATCCCGCCAAATCCGACCGCCCACCAGTCTTCGTTTTTTAATATGGGTTTAGTTTCAGCAGCCATTGCACCTTACCTCACGCTCTCCGATAAATTTTTCTACCAGTAAATTATCTCACCGTACACCCGGATTCAAGATAAAAACCATTCAATCCCTTTTGGAGCTTCATAAAAAAGGCGACCTTAAAGGTCGCCTTTATGTCTTATTTAAATGGCCGTTCGAGGCTCTCGTTTAATCCCTCTGGCATAGGTTAGCGCCAACGTTCGGTAAATCATATGTGCGAATTTGGAGTACGGCATATACCAAAGCAGAAAGTAAACCACGACGAGGTGCAGGAAGTAAACCAGGTACGCCAGCATCGGGACTCCGATCAAGCGCGTAATCCACGAAAGCATCCCCGACAAACCAACCCCGAAAAGCATGTACAAAAACAGGTAGTCGGCGTATCCATTGGCGCCGACGTCGTCGCGATTGGTCCAGCGCCGGTAGATAAGCATCCCGCCGCCGATACACAATGCCAGGCCGCTTAAGGCGCCGATAATCTTTATCGGGTTGGGCAGATCAACCGGCGGCATCGGCAGGATATGAAGGTTCATAATTTGGAATTCGTGAAGATAGTGCGGCAGAAATATCAGGATAAATACGGCCCCGGTCGTTATCATCGCTCCGATAAATCCGAAAAACAACAGCATGTGTCCCCATCGGCGGGGTTTGTTTTTTTCGCAGGAAGCGAAAAGCTTATGAGTCAATATATCCTTGAACGTCTGAATGAAGGCCGACACAAACGAAATTTTCATCGGCGGTCCGGAAGATTTCAGGCCTTTCCAGAATCTTAAAAATCCGACTGCGGCAAAAATGAAAATTAAAATATTACCGATCACGAAAAAGGCATCGACAAAGCTGTGGCGCAGGAAGAAATCGAAATCGACCGTCTTGCTGGTCAGATACAACACTTCTCCGTTAGGTCCGACTTTGGGCAGGAATATAACTGCCGCAATGAGAATTAGAACCGGGATCAGAAGAAGAATCGGGAGCGCCTTGGGAGAATTGGCCGCCTTCCCCATGAACGCCGGAAATGCGAAGCTTTTATATATGTACGTTCTCAGTGCCGCAAGAACGTCGCCCGGCCTGGCCCCTCGCGGGCAGTAGGTCGAACAGTCATTGCACTGATGACACAACCACAAATCGGGGTCTTTCATCAGGGTGTCTTTCTGGCCCCATTGCGCCATTAGCATTTCTTTGCGGGGAAAAGGCTTGTCTTTGGGGGACAGATTACAGACCACGGAACATGTCGCGCACTGATAGCACTTTTTCAGGGTATCTCCCCCCGCCTTTTTGACCTCGCGGATGAGATTCAAATCGGGATTTATGACTTTCCCGGCCGCCATGGGGGTTCTCCTTTCGGTCTTAAATTTGGTATCGCAAATCTATACTTTTTCTATCGGCATCATAATAAATCGCGGCACCAAAGCTGTCAAGGATTTTGTTATTTTTTTCACAATGTCTCTTTAGACGGGTATTTTAATAATTCGCTATATTTTTTTCGATTAATGACAATAATACTCCATATTCAATATTTTGGAGGCGGTCAATCGGCCCTATTTTTTTTGTCGATTTTCCGTCAAAAAAGCCGTTTTCTTGGACCCCCTTGTCGATTTACGCCCGGCCTATAACATACTGCGCCGCAACACTGTCTTTCCTATCCCCTTATAATACAGCATATTATGAGAACAAGTCAAACTTCGCCCCTTTTCTTGTGAAAATAGTCACTTTTCCGCTTGACATTGCTTGTGAAAAAAGTTACATTCTTACTTGGCTTTACGGCTGCTAATGCCGATAGTATATGTAAGAGCCCTTGTGAAAAATGTCACATGCAAAAGGCATACAAGACAGACGAAATTGGAAAGCATTAACATCAAAAACATAACCAAAAGCAGGTGATGCAATGGCAAATTCCAAGCTAATCAAACCTCACGGTGCAGATGAGCTGAAAATTCTGCTGCTGGAAGGCAAAGAAAAGGAAAACGAACTCAAGAAGGCCCAAGGTCTTCCCAAAGTCGTCATGACGACCCGCGAAACCGGTGACCTCATCATGATGGGCATCGGCGGGTTCACCCCCCTCGAAGGATTCATGGGACAGGCCGACTGGAAGTCAGTCTGTGAAAGCATGAAGCTCACTAATGGTACATTCTGGCCGATTCCTGTAACACTCTCTCACGATGAAAAAATCGCGGCAGGGACCGAGATTTGTCTGATCTCAGGAGAGACCGACGAAATCATGGGTACCATGAAGGTAACCGAATCGTACCAGATCGACAAAGACTTCGAGTGCAAGCACGTGTTCACGACCAACGACGATGCTCATCCCGGTGTCAAGGTGGTCAAAGGCCAGAAGGACTGGAACATCGCCGGACCGGTGAAAGTACTTTCCGAAAGCTACTTCCCCACCGAGTTCAAGGGCATCTATCAACGCCCGTCGGAAAGCCGCAGGATATTCGAAGAAAAGGGCTGGAAGACGATAGCCGCCCTGCAGCTTCGCAATCCGATGCACCGTTCACACGAATACCTGGCCAAGATCGCCATTGAAGTTTCCGACGGCCTCTTCATTCACCAACTGGTCGGCAAACTGAAACCCGGCGACATCCCGGCCGACGTTCGCGTCAACTGCATCAATACTCTGGTCGAGTACTATTTCGACAAGAACCGCGTCGTAACCGGCGGTTATCCGCTGGATATGCGCTATGCCGGACCGCGTGAAGGTCTGCTCCACGCCGTCTTCCGGCAGAACTTCGGCTGCACGCACATGATTATCGGCCGCGACCACGCCGGTGTCGGCGACTACTATGGTCCGTTCGACGCCCAGGAAATTTTCCACAAATTGTGGGATGGCGCGCTCGAGTGCAAGATGCTCCCGATCGACTGGACCTTCTACTGCTACAAGTGCCAGGGCATGGCCTCGATGAAGACCTGTCCGCACGGTAAGGAAGATCGTCTGTTCCTTAGCGGCACGGCGTTGCGCAAGGCCCTGTCCGAGGGCGGCGACGTTCCGGCGGAATTCTCGCGTCCGGAAGTGCTGTCAATTTTGCGCGAATACTATGCAGGAATTAAAGAAGAAGACAAGGTGGAAGTGAAGCTGCACGGTCACGCCACCGGTGATG
>CAZMWI010000185.1:0-5196 GCA_964569945.1 uncultured Ignavibacteriaceae bacterium | reverse complement strand
GCCGACGAGCTGGCATCGACCGGCGGCTCGGAGCTGGCCGCCGAAATGGGAGCGGTTTCCGCCGACCATCTGGTTTATATTTCAGACGATGGTATCAAGGCGATGGCCAAATCGGGGACGGTGGCCGTTTTGCTGCCCGGGACCAGCTTTTCACTTCGCGGCAATTATGCCCCGGCCCGAAAGATGATCGAAAAAGGTGTAACGGTCTCTCTGTCGACCGACTGCAATCCCGGTTCGAGCTATACCGAATCGTTGCCTTTGATCATCACACTGGCGGCCCTGAACTATCGCATGACCGCGGGCGAATCGATATCGGCGGTTACGGTCAACGCGGCGTGTGCTGTGGATCGGGCCGGGAAGATCGGACAGCTCATCGAGGGTCTTCCTGCCGATATCGTCCTCTGGGACATGGCCGACTACCGCGAATTGCCGTATCATTACGGGGTCAAATTGGCGAAAACCGTGATAAAAAATGGAAAAATCATCATTGACGTCGATTAATCGCGAAACCCGGCCCTTGTTGCGCGTGTTTAAGAATCGAATGCACAAATTACAGCGGGTAACCGTCATAATCCTGATTCTGGCTGGCCTGACAGGGTGCGGTGTGTACAGTTTTTCTCCGGGAGGCAAATCCTCCATTAAATCAATCGCCGTTACCCAGTTTGAAAATAATACGATCGAGGCGGGACTGTCCAGTACCATGACCGACCTTGTGGTCAAAGCCTTTATCGCCGACGGGAATTTGAAAGTCGTTTCGGAAAAGGATGCCGACGCCATACTGGAGGGTACGCTTGAAAGTTATTCACGCGACCCTCAGACGTTCGATGAAAAAGATATCGTTTCGCGCTACGCGGTGCATATCGTGTTCAATATAGTCCTGAAAAAGGGCGGAGGTTCCGATGAAGAACTGTGGAAGCAGTCTTTCACGAGTGAAGGAATTTATCTGGCCGACAGTGAGACCGAAGAAGACGGTCAAACCCGGGCGGCTCAAAAATTGGTTATAGACATTATTAATAGAACCACCAAGAACTGGTAATTTTATATTGATTAAAACCGTATAACAAACAATAATGGACAAACCATGCGAAGTATCATGAAATACCGGAATATCCTGTTGTGGCTGGCAGTTCTCGGGCTGGGTATCGGATTACAAAACGTTTGCGCCGACGAAAACAATTCCAGGGTCGGCACCAGCGTTTTCAATTTTCTTAAAATAGATATGGGTGCCAGGCCGCAAGCCCTGGCGGGAGCGTATACCGCTGCGGCCGATGATGAATCGGCGATGTACTACAATCCGGCCGGTGTCGTCAAACTGGAGGGACGGCATTTTATCGCAGGTTATCACAATTACATATTTGACATGCAATCAGGATTTTTGGGATACATGCACCCGATCAATAACGGTCAGTACTTATTTTCATACATAAATTATCTGAACTACGGTGAGTTTATTCGGGCCGACGATGCCGGAGTGTCCGATGGTACATTTTCCGGCGGGGATATGCTATTAGCGATCGGGTACTCTCGGCACATGAATGAAAACATTTCCGTCGGTATCGCGGGTAAGCTCATTTACGAAAAAATCGATGCTTTTTCGGCATCGGCGGTTGCGTTCGATCTTGGCGTCCGCCATGAATCGACTCGCGGCCGTACGGTTTTCGGAGCCGCAATACAAAATCTCGGATTTCAACTGCAGTCGTTTATCGATGGCGGCGTCAAGGACCCGCTTCCTCTGCGGTTTCGGGTCGGTGCCTCGCATCGTCCCAAAGGTTTGCCCGTGATGGTTGCGGTCGACGGCATTTTGCCTCGCGATAACGACCCCTATGGTGCCATAGGCGTCGAGTACCTGGAAATCAAACCGCTGTTTTTAAGAGTCGGTTGGTCGAGCTTCGGTAACAACTATAAGACCGATTCAAGTAAGGACGATCTGGCCGGATTTTCGGTCGGGTTCGGAGTCGACTATAAAAACCTCAATTTTTCCTATGCATTGTCACCGCAGTCGGAATTGGGCACAAGCCACAGGCTGACAATTTCGGGAGGCTTTGATACATTCTGATGGCAGTTAGAATTACATTGATATCGCTTTTGCTGTTTATGATGGCCGTTTCATGCGGAGAATCTCAGGATTCGCCGCGGAATACCGTCATCCATTTATTCGGTGCCATGGAACGCAACGACCGCGCTGCCGTCAACGATATCCTGGATTTGCCGTCTTTGATGCAGGAAAGTCCGCAAGATTACGCTCTCTCGGCCGATTCGGCGAGGGTGTTTCACAGCCCGGATGAAATCCTGGATGATCTTACCGGCGACGGTTTGACCCGGAAACGCTGGTTTTCGCTACAGAGAGTGGTCGGTTCGGCCGATATAAAGGGTGACACCGCTTTTGTTGAAATCTCGTTCGTGGATAAGGCCAAAGGCATTCAGTATTTTAACAAATTCGGATTACATAAAGTGAACGGTCGCTGGAAAATTTATAGTTTCAGAACCATTTAGTCGGTTAGAGTGAAACTCGGGGCAGCCCAGAAAATTCGAAAATTAAAGATCGCGATCTTATGACTCAGGGAACAATCGTCAAAATCGTCAGAGAAAAAGGCTTTGGTTTTGTCGAAGCCGAAAACGGTCAAAAAGTTTTTTTTCATCAGCGCTGGCTGAAACATATTAAATTCCGTGAGCTCAGAGTCGGCCTGGAAGTTATTTTCGATATCAATGAAGGTCCGCGAGGTCTGCGGGCCCACAATCTTATGAAGGCCGAAGATAAAGAGCTTTTTCTCCGGCCGCGTCCAATCGAAGCTCTCTTTAAATAACTCCCGTTCTATTCCAATAAAAAAGGAAGCCTACCGAGTAGGAGTGACGGGGACAGAGGGGGAGATCTCCGTCAGTTGCTTCCGGTAAACTTCCGACTATAATTTAATAAAAGTCCTGATTTTGTCAAGACCTCATGATATGATTTTTAGGGCCTTAATATCACTTTTTACACTTGACACAACCCAATGTTAATTTTAGATTAAAACCTTCCGGTTTGAACCGGCAACGCTTTTAATTTAGCAGCAAATAGTTTACAAGTTTTTTAATTGGGTTTTGGATAAAGGACTAAGATGATTCGTCTCACAATCGGGTATTAGCCATCCGGGTAGTGAGCCTTTTATTATTGGAACCTGAGGAATGACAAAATTACTTAACCTTACCACCCTTGTTGCACTGCTTTTTATTTCATGTAATTTTGCCATTGCTCAGGATACACCTCAACCCGCCGACACGGTTCTTGTCGATTCCACAATGTCGGCCCCCGAAGGCTCGACGCCTCGAGCCGTAAGCAATCTGGTCGTAAAAGATAATCCGAACGACGACGGTGGTTCGGTTATGCTGACCTGGGATAAATCGCCGGACGATGATCTCGGTAAAGTAACTTCTTATGTTATATTAAGATCGGGTTCACGGGACGGCGAATACGAAAACGTCGGCGACGTAACTTCAGGCACCCACGAATTTTTTGACAACGGCACCGTCGACGGAACCCCTTATTATTACAAAATCGCGGCCGTCAATGCCCTCCAGGACAACGGCAAATTGATATGGCAGGTACAGGCGGATTCCGAACCGGTTGGCCCGGTCAAATCATCCGCACAGTGGTTTGATCTCAGAAGACTGAATGTATTTATCGGCGTCTTTTTCATCTGCGGCGCCATACTTTATTTTATTACCAAAGCCAAAGGCGGCAAAGAACTGTTTATCCGCAAAATTGCCGGACTCGATTCGGTCGATGAAGCCGTCGGGCGTGCGACAGAAATGGGTCGAAAAATATTCTATGTCCCCGGTATCAACGATATGGATAATGTCCAGACCATTGCCGGAGTGACAATTCTCGGTCGCGTGGCTCAACTGGCCGCCGAGTACGAGACATGGATAGAGGTACCGGTGTGCAAATCACTGGTGTTGATTACGGCCAGGGAAATCGTGAAAGAGGCTTATGTCAAAGCCGGAAGACCCGATGCATTTAACGACAATCAGGTGCATTATCTCACCGACGACCAGTTCGGGTATGCCGCCGCGATCGACGGTATGATCGTGCGCGAAAAGCCGGCCACGATATTTTATATGGGTGCCTTTTTCGCCGAATCGCTGATTATGGCCGAAACCGGTAACGCCGCCGGGGCCATTCAGATCGCCGGTACGGCTCAGCCGTCGCAGCTGCCGTTTTTTGTCGCGGCTTGTGACTATACGTTAATCGGAGAAGAATTATTCGCCGCTTCGGCCTACCTGTCAAAAGAACCGAAATTGCTCGGTTCCCTCAAAGGACAGGACATGGGCAAGGCGGCCATTTTAATATTTATAATTTTGGGTTTGATTCTGGAATCGTTCAGTATATTCCCGATTTCAACCTGGTTTTCAGTCAGGTAAAAGGATAGGCTTGTGAGAAGAGAAGTCCCACTATTGATTACCGGCGTCGTCGGCGTTGTTTTCGTCGTACAATACTTTATACCGCACTATCCTTTCAATCAACTGAATAACTGGTTTTCGGACTGGTTTTCGATTATTGCCGCCTGCGCAATCTGGCTGGGGGCATTGAATCTGCTTAAAGTTTCGGCGGACAAGGTTTATCGCAAGCGCGAAGACTGGTTTTATTCCCTGGTTATCATAGTATGCTTCCTGGTCATGGCCATTGTGGGCTTTGCCGGAGGCGCAGCTTTCCGCGATATCGGGACTAAATTCGACTGGCTGTATCAATACGTGTATACACCTCTGTCATCGACCATGTTTGCCCTGCTTGCCTTTTTCGTGGCGTCGGCTTCGTATCGAGCCTTCAGGGCGAGAAATTTCGATGCTACACTGCTTCTTCTGGCCGCCTTTCTGGTCATGATCGGACGGGTGCCGGTCGGAGATGCCATAGCCTTGAAACTGCACTTGCCGATATGGATTTATCCATCGGGGATTTCAACCTGGATAATGAATGTGTTTAACACAGCGGGGCAGCGGGCCATTATGATAGGCATCGCTTTGGGTGTCGTGTCTACATCGATACGCGTCATTCTGGGTATCGAACGGGCGCACCTGGGAGGAGACTGATTGTGCTTAAGCAAATTATAGCATATTTGGTATTGCTGGCACTGGCACTCATCGGGTATTTCGTCATAACCGAGCCGATAATCCTCGGGCCGACGGCTTCGACCGGGGGCGAGAATCACCCACTCTTTGGTG
>CAZMWI010000184.1:0-5200 GCA_964569945.1 uncultured Ignavibacteriaceae bacterium | reverse complement strand
CCGGGCAACGTCTATGTCAAAGTTTACAAGGCTATGGCATTGGCCGGGCTCGGGGAATCTGATCGGGCCGTCGAGATGGTCGAAAAGCTTAGCCACGGTGACGACGCCGACGGTGAGATTTTATATAATATCGCCCGCGTCTATGCCCTGTCCGATAATCTCGGAAAGGCCAAAGAAATTCTCGAATTGTCCATGCAGTCGCACGCCGGACCATCCGAAAAAGAAGTCCAGCTCGACCCTCACTTCGCGGCTCTTGTCGATTAATAAATCACTATAATGAAGCAAGTATTGTTTTACCTGTTATCATGCCATACCGGAAATAAGACGTGAATCTCAAAGAAGATTATATTTTGGCCAACTGCTGCCACCCGACGTTGGAAGATGACATCGTCGGTTATTACAGCTTCAATAACGTCGTGAAAGTACACAGAGCCGACTGCGCCAGCCTGCAAAAGGCCGATCAGTCCCGCCTGGTACAACTCAACTGGAATGATATTCTGGCTTCTGAAGATTTCCAGCCCGATCTTGAGTACAATGAACTTACCGAATTGGATTTCAAAATCCTCAAACACCATCTCGACTGGGGCGTCGATTATTCGCTGAAAATAGCGTCGATGCATCATCTGGAAAAACAAGCGGTCTTTGATATTCATCAGAAATTGCGGGATATGAAACTTCTCGCCCGGGTCAAACCGCTCATGATGCAATACCGCAAAGGTATCGCCAAAAACAAATGGATCAAACATCGGAATCACACGTACTACGAACTGACTGAAAAAGGCCGCAATTATCTGGAGTATTATTTAAAGGCCGGGCGCTGAGCACCCGGCCGATTGTTCGCACTTATCAAGTGCCGTACATCTCGATAATTTCATCTTTCGACTTACCGAGAATCTTATATTTCTCCCCGATTTCAGTGAAAGCTTCGATGGCTTTCTGCAAATGATGCTTTTCGTGTCCGGCGGAAATTTGAACCCTGATTCTTGCTTGGCCGCGCGGCACGACCGGGAAGAAAAAGCCGATCACATAAATACCTTTGAAATACAAATCTTTAGCCACGTCCTGCGATAATTTGGCGTTATACAGCATGATCGGGACTATCGGGTGAAAACCCGGCACGATATCGAACCCGCGCGAGGTCATCTCCGCGCGGAAGAATCTGGTCAGCTCTTCCAGCTTGTCGCGACGTTCGGTCGTCGATGAAATTATATCCATGACTTTGTTGGCGGCCGAAGCAATGACCGGCGGCAGCGAGTTTGAAAACAGGTATGTCCTCGCTCTCTGGCGCAGCATATCGACCATCTCCTGATGGGCGCTGATGCATCCGCCCGAGGCACCGCCCAATGCCTTGCCGAGCGTGGTCGTGATAATATCGATTTTGTCCATGACGCCGAAATGCTCATGAGTTCCCCGTCCCGTCTTCCCGATAAACCCGGTCGCGTGACTGTCATCGACAAACGTTAACGCATCGTACTTTTCCGCCAGCTCACAGATTTTATCGAGTTTGGCCAGATCGCCATCCATCGAAAAGACCCCATCGGTTACGATCAATCTAAACCGCGCCGACTGCGTCTCTTTTAGTTTTTCTTCCAGCATCGTCATATCGGCGTGTTCATAAATATGTCTCTGCGCCTTGCACAGACGGCAGCCGTCGATTATCGATGCATGAATCAACCGGTCGCAGATGAGGGCATCTTCCGGTCCGAACAGAGCCTCGAACACGGCGGCGTTGGCATCCATGCATGATGAAAACAGTATCGTATCATCGGTGCCGAGGAATTTACTGATCTTCTGTTCCAGTTCGCGGTGTATGTCCTGCGTGCCGCAGATGAAACGCACCGACGACATCCCATAACCCCGGCTTTCGAGACCGTCATGGGCCGCTTTTATTACATCGGGATGACTCGACAATCCCAGGTAGTTGTTGGCGCAAAGATTAATCACATTCGATACTTCAGAGCCCGACGGATATTCCACGCTTATATCAGCGGCTTGAGGCGAATGGATATATCGCTCTTCCTTTAAAAGACCGTCATTTTTTATGCCGTCCAGTGTTTGAGAATAAAATTTACGAGCTTTATTGTATGGCATCTGTTCCTCCACGGTTTATATCATTGACCGTTTTCGTCAACCGGAAAAGGCATCAGGACGACCTTGGATGAATCAATTTCCGGCGAAAGCGCCGTCTCGGCCGCTTTACCAAAATCCTTGAAGGCAAAGTGATGGGTAATCACCGGCGCTATGTTCAGCTGTTTATAATCCAGGAGATTGCGAATCTGGTACCACGTCTCAAACATCTTGCGGCCGTTGATTCCGATAACCTTGGCGCCTTTGAATACGATATTGTTAGCCATGTCAAACTCGAACGGCGTCGAAGAAATTCCAAACGATGTGTACGTTCCCGTTTTGCGCAGAATCGAAAAACCATCGCTCACGGCGTTTTTATTTCCCGCCATGTCAAGGACGACGTCCACACCGCCGTCGGTTTCATCTATAATGCGTTTGACATAATCTTTTTCTTTGGTGACATTGATGGCGATATCGGCCCCCATCTTTTTACAGATATTCAAATTGAAATCCGCCATGCCAAGGCTGTAAATCAACGATGCCCCTACGACACTGGCCACGCCGCAGGCGAAATTGGCCGTCGGACCATCTCCTATTATGGCGATGCGTTTGGCCCCGACGTTGCTCTCCATGACGGTATAAACCGCGTTGCCGAACGGTTCCTGCACCGATGCGATATCGAGGGGAAGGTCGGGGTGGTTTTTCCAGCAACAAATTTCGGGTATAATGGCATACTCTGCAAAAATGCCGTCACGATCGACACCCAGAATAACCAGATTTTTGCACAGGTGCATGTTCCCCGTTCGGCACTGGAAACAGTGCTGGCACGGGATATGTGTTTCGGCGGATATATAGTCGCCGGTCCTGACCCTCTTGACATTTTTTCCGGTCTCGACCACAATCCCGCAGCATTCGTGACCGAAAATCATCGGGGGCTTGATTCTTGATTGGGCCCATGGATCCCATTGCAATATATGTTTATCCGTACCGCAAATTGAGGCTGCTTTTACCTGAATAAGAACTTCGTCGGGTCCCGGTTTGGGAATATCGACATCAATCAGCTCGAATCCTGCTTCGGGCCTGGTCTTGACGGCCGCCAACATTTTTTCAGACATTGCCGAACCTTTCTGGAAGAAATTTACTTCGTTAAAAAATCAAACATACGTTTTTGCGGGCGAAATGTCAATCGGTTGACGGTACCAAAAAAAAGGAGCCCGGGGGCTCCTTTCAAAACAAGATACATTTTATTCTAAATCGCTTGCGGCGATTCTATCGTCTCGAGCTTTTCAACTCCCATATTCGTGCCCAATGATATGGCCGTTTTTAAATAATGAGAATCGAGCGGAACTTTGCGAACCCGCCCGGCAACTTCTTCAACTGAGACACTGTCGATATCGGCTCCCTTGAGCGCAACCATGCGGCCGAATTTCCCGGCGTAGGCCAGGTGAACCGCCTCGGAGCCGAAGCGACTGGCGAGGATCCGGTCGAAAGCCGTCGGCGTTCCGCCCCGGAGCAGGTGGCCGAGTATCGTCACGCGGGTTTCGATATTGGTAAGACCCTCAATTTGGGCAGCAAGTTGATTGGATATGCCCCCCAGCCTGACTTTATCGGGGCTGTTGGCAATCATCCGCTTAATTACCATATCGCCGCCCTGGGGTTTGGCTCCCTCGCCTATGACAATAATGCTAAAATTCTTCCCTTTACGGTTGCGTTCACGGATCTTATCGCAAACGACGTCGATATGATACGGCAGTTCCGGTATCAAAATAATGTCACCGCCGCCGGCAATACCCGATGCCAGCGCCAGCCACCCGGCGTAACGGCCCATGACTTCAACAATCATGACCCGGTGATGCGACTGGGCCGTACTGTGAACTTTATCGAGGGCATCGGCGGCCGAGGCCACCGCCGAATCGAAGCCGAAAGTCTGGTCGGTACCCATCAAATCGTTGTCAATCGTCTTGGGAACGCCGATTATGTTGAGGCCTTTCTGGCTCATACCGTTCGACGCCGCCATGGTACCGTCGCCGCCGATTGCGATCAGGGCATCCAGACCGAGTCGCTCGAAATTCTGCACGGCCTGCGATGACCGGTCCATATATACGTATTCGTCGCCCTGAAGGACAGGGTATTTGAACGGATCAGCCCTGTTCGATGTGCCCAGGATTGTCCCGCCGAGCGTGAGAATGCCGGAGACGTCGCGGGCTTTCAATTCCCGGTAACGATTTTCAACCAGCCCTTCATAGCCGTCCAGAAAGCCGACCACTTCCATGTCATAGTCGTTGATGGCCGTCTTCACAACAGCCCTGATTACAGCGTTAAGCCCGGGACAGTCCCCTCCCCCGGTCAGCACTCCCAGCTTCATTTTTTCGGCCATATATCCCTCTTTTAACTTGTAACTCCGGCTTCCTCTTCTTTTTCACTGTTGACGAATTCATTATAAACATTTTCAAAAGACTGAGCAAGTTTTGTCGCCTGATTCTTATAGGCCTGTTTGTCGGTCCAGCCGGATGCTGGGTCGAGCACTTTTGAAGGGACATTAGGACACTTCTCCGGCATATCCAGTCCGAATATTTCGTGCTTTTTCGTCGGCATCTTGGCCAGACTGCCGTCGAGTATGCCATGCACTATGGCGCGCGTATGGGCGATACTTATCCTCTGCCCGGTACCGTACGGCCCGTTAATCCAGCCGGTATTGACCAGCCAGCACCTGGCATTATGCTTCTTGATCTTTGCCGCCAGCAAATCGGCATACACTTCCGGTTCCAGCGCCATGAAGGGAGCGCCGAAACACGGGCTGAAGGTTGCTTTGGGTTCGGTCACGCCTTTTTCCGTCCCGGCCACCTTTGCGGTATACCCAACCAGGAAATACTTCTTGGCCTGCTCGGGAGTGAGTTCCGCCACCGGAGGCATGACCCCGAAAGCATCGGCGGTCAGCAGGATGATATTTTGAGGATGTCCGCCATAGCCTTTTCTCACGATATTTTCGATGTGAGATATCGGGTAAGCCGCGCGGGTATTTTCTGTCAGACTATCGTCATCGAGGTCGATCCGTCGGTTGCCGTTATTTATCGCGAAATTTTCGATTATCGATCCAAACTAGCGGGTGCACTCTTAAATATCCGGCTCCCCT
>CAZMWI010000183.1:0-5277 GCA_964569945.1 uncultured Ignavibacteriaceae bacterium | reverse complement strand
GACCCCTTCGAAATACCCTTTAATTTGAATTTTCCCATATTTTTCATCATTTTTTTCATGGCCAGAAACTGCTTGAGCAGGTTATTGACATCCTGCACCGAATTGCCCGAACCCATGGCGATCCGTTTTTTGCGGCTGCCGTCTATCATCTGCGGGTTCTGTCGTTCGTGCGGTGTCATTGATTGTATTATAGCTTCAACCCGCAGCAGATTGCGCTCGTCGATCTGCACGCCTTTGAGGGCTTTGCCAACCCCCGGGATCATGCCGAGAATTGATTCGAGCGGTCCCATTTTCTTGAGCTGCTGCATCTGGTCCTGAAAGTCTTCCAGCGTAAATGTATTTTTCTTTATCTTCTCGGCTAGCTTGACCGCTTGTTCCTCGTCGACCGCACCCTGCGCCTTTTCGACGAGAGTCACGATATCGCCCATACCGAGGATTCGCGAGGCCATGCGGTCGGGATGAAACGCTTCCAGATCCGAAAGCTTCTCACCTATCGAGGCCAGTTTGATCGGGCAGCCGGTGACGGCTCTTATCGAGATAGCCGCACCGCCGCGTGCGTCGCCGTCGAGTTTGGTCAGTGCCACGCCGGTTATAGTCAGACGTTTGTGGAACTGCTCGGCCAGCGTGACGGCATCCTGACCGGTCATAGAATCGGCCACCAGTAACATTTCATCGGGAGCGACTTTTTCTTTTATCTGCTCCAGTTCGACCATAAGTTCTTCGTCGATATGCAGGCGTCCGGCGGTATCGAGAATCACCAGGTCGATAAAATTTTTCTCGGCGTACTTCTTGGCCTCGGAGCAAATCTCTGGCGGCTTTTTGCCGTCGAGTGAAAACACTTCGACGTCTATCGACTCACCCAGCAAAGCCAATTGTTTGACCGCCGCCGGGCGATAAATATCGGCCGCCACCAGAAGCGGTTTTTTCTTTTTACGTTTGGCGTCGAGCGCGAGCTTTCCGGCCAAGGTCGTTTTACCAGAACCCTGCAGGCCGCACAACATATATATGGTCGGAGTCTTGTCAATCGGCGCCAGCGGTTCGGCCGTACGGCCCAAAAGATTAACCAGTTCATCGTGCACGATCTTGACAATCTGCTGGCCCGGCTCGATCGACTTCAATACCCTCTCGCCGACCGACAATGATTCCACCTGTGCGATGAAATCTTTGACGACCTTGTAATTGACGTCGGCTTCCAAAAGCGCCCGGCGTACTTCGCGCAGGGAATCGCGGATGTTCTTCTCCGTCAGCTTCCCGGCGCCGCGAAGCTTTTTGAAAATCCCGTCGAATCTGTCAACTAATTCACCAAACATAACTTAAAACCTCTCCACAGGGCATACCTCACCCCGTTGGAGCTTAGAAATATAAAAAAACGGCCCGAAATCGCAAGGGATTTTCTATGCTTTTATTTGGCGAACAAACTCCGCCCGGTCGGGCGCATGAAAGAATGAAGAACCGCTGACCAGGATATCCGCCCCGGCTTCGGCCAGATCCCCGGCGTTATCCAGATCGACCCCGCCGTCGACCATAATTTCAAACCCAAGGTCATTTTTAAGGCGATAAATATTGCAGATTTTGATCCGGTCATAGACCTCCGGCATAAAAGCCTGCCCCGAAAAACCGGGGTTGACCGACATCAACAGCAGCAGGTCGATTTTATCCAGAAACGGCATCACATGACGCAAATCGGTCGGTGGATTGACCACCAGCCCGGCCTTGACTCCGGCGCCTTTCAGATAATCGATATTTTCTACGATTCGGTTGCTGTTCACCTTGTCCTTGACATAATATACCCACCGACCGGGCCCAAGGTCGCGTCGGGGGCAGTCCAGTTCGAGATGAAAGCTTATGTGCTCGATGCCGATTTCGATGAATTCGTCGAAATAGTTTTCCGGATCGGTAACCATAAGATGTGCGTCGTGTTGCAGGGAGCAGACCGATTTCGACATTTTGGAGACAGCTCCCCCGAAGGAGATATTGGGGACAAAATGACCGTCCATGATATCGAGATGAATCATATCCACCCCGGCCCGTTCTGTGTTTTTGATCTCTTCACCGAGCCGGGAAAAATCGGCGGCCAGTATGGACGGAGCCAGTTTGATCATATTTTTTATTCGGTCGTAGAGACGATCAGGTCGATTTCCTCACCCACTTCGAGTTCTGTGGCTTGTTCGGCCGACTGTTCCAGAATCGTCCCGGGCAGGTAATTCTCGTTGCGGACGTGCGTCACCAGCCCGATTTTCAATCCCAGTTTTTTAAGGGTCTCTTCCGCTTCATCGTAGGATTTGCCCACCAGCTGCGGCATAAAGACGATACCCGATAAGCGTCCGCGGTTGACCATAAGATTTACCCTCGAACCGTGGGGGATTTCGGTCCCCGAAGCCGGGTACGAAAACACTACCACCCTCTCGGGCAGGCTGTCGGAGAAGGTCCAGGCGATGTCGCCCAGCTCCAGACCGGCGGCTTCGATATTGAGCTTGGCCTGGCGGACCGAAAAACCGGCCAGCTGCGGAATCTGGACCATTTTTTGTCCGCTCGACTTGACCACTTTGATAGTCCGTCCCGCCTTAACTTTGGTTAGCGCCGGAGGGTACTCCGACAGTATAGTACCTTCGGGTTTGTCCGGGTGGTACTCCTCGGACGTAACTTCCATTTTAAGACCGAGCTTCTCTAAAATATATTCGGCGTCTTTGTATTCATAGCCGGTTATGTCGGGCAGTTCGAATTCGGAGCCGTGACGGGTGATAATCGGCATCACGATATCGTTCATGAGAAGATAGAGCACGATCAGAGCCGCAAGGGGGATCACGGTTATAAGCAGCAGCCTTCGATGAAGACGTTTATCGGTCAAAAGTTTAGTCTTGAATCTATCGAATCGCGATTTTTTTTGAGATTGCTCCATAGTCATTAGACTATTTTACAACCTTGAAATAAAAAGAGCACTATTTATTTTCAAGGATTCTTGGTTTTTTTAAGACGGGCGGCGAACGATCCGGACATGCAGTCGACCGAGGGATAGGTCTTGACGAATCCCCGTTCGGAGACGATATCATCGCCGAAATACTTCTTGGCCGATTCCAGCACGAAATCTTTGCGGCGCAGCAGGAATTCCTCGACCACTTCGTCGTTTTCTTTTCTAAGAACCGTACAGGTCGAATAAACCAGTATACCGCCGGGTCGAACCAGCTTGGCGGCTTTGTCGATCATCATGCTTTGTATCTTGTGAAGCTGCTCGACGTCGTCGGGCGTTTTAACCCAGCGCAGATCGCTGTGTTTTCCGGCGTTACCCCAACCGGTGCAGGGAGCGTCGAGGATAACCCGGTCAAACGGCTCGGCAGTAAATTCAAGGTTGTCGGCGTGAATCGGGCTGACAATTTTTATTCCCATCGCTTTGCAGTTTTCTTCCAGGATTTTCAGCCTCGGGCGTGAGCGATCGACCGCGGCCACCAATCCTTGATTGCGCATGCGCACCGCCGCAAAGCTGGCTTTGCCCCCGGGAGCAGCCGCCAGATCGAGGACACGCATTCCCGGCTTAGGATTCAAAAGCCTGATTGGCAGTCCGGCCGATTCATCCTGGATATAAATTTTGCCATCGGCGACGAGTTTATCGAACATTTCATGAGCCTGGCGGGTGCAGAAAAATTCATTCAGATATCGGCCCGATTGGTATTCTATGTTTTGTTTTTTCAGAAGTTCGGCGATTTCCTCGGGCTTGGCCTTGACATAATTGGCCCGGAAAGCCAGATAGGGCGGGTTGTTCATATCACCCAAAAGCTTTTCGGTGGCTTCGAACTTGAACTCCGTTAAACAGTACTCCACGAACCAATCCGGGTACGAATAAAAATCCGCCAGGTATTTAACCGGATTATCGTGCTGGTCAATAAAAACGCGACGCTGTGGGTTGCGTATGGCCGACCTAAGGACGGCGTTAACCAGCCGGGCTCGCGCCTGATCGACAAAATGACGGGCGAGATTGACCGATTCGGAGACAATGGCCGCCTCGGGGATACGATCGGTGAAAAACAATTGATAAAATCCCAGTCTCAATATGGCCTGAAGTCTAATTGGCAGCCTTTCGGAGGGACGGCTCAGATAAAACCGGATATCGTGGTCCAGTCGTCTCTTGAGTTTGATCGAGCCGTGAACCAGTTGACGCAGAAATCTTATATCGCGCGCGTCGAACTTGTTGCGATGGATAAAATCGATTATTATCTCATCGGCGTTGCGGCGCAGCTTATCGGCTTCGCAGATGATATCTATCGCGGCTGCCCGCACCGGATCATATTTTTTTTCTTCGGTTTCGGTCATTATTTAAAATTCCATCGGGTCCCGCCGGTTACCGTCCGTATCTTCATTGAAAAGCGCCTTACGGTGTATTCTCAAAGCCAAAACACCGACCGCATCCACCAATCCCGAGGCTACCAATACTTCGTTTGGCCGGGCATATCCGCCGGTCCCGATTCCGAGAGTCATCGTAATCAAGCCCTTATCCGGGTTGTTAATATTTTCGTCAGAATAGACCAGATCATAAATAGCAGGACGAATATCCATGATAACTTTGCCGTCTTTTTTCTCTCGCTCGATTTCCACGATGTCGCGGTTCAACAGGTCATCCAGCGTCTTCGGTATTTCATCCCCGCGTTCGATTTCGACTTCATAGATAGCCCGATTGATGCGGCTGTTGAGCGAAACTTTGTCGTTGAACAGCACCCGCGCCGAATCGACATAAAAGCCGCCGGGCAGTTCCTCATTCAGGCGGGCGACGATATCCGCACGGAACGGATTTTCGAGGGTCATGTCAAAATATTCGGCTTCGGAACTGTGCCCCAGAGTAAGCGACGGTCCGAACGACAGTTTCATGTGCGGATGAAATCCCTGTGAGTACGCCACCGGAACCAAGGCGCGTCTTATCGCGCGCTCCATGGTCCGCAAATTATCGAGATGTGACAAGAAACGCGTTAGACCCTTGCGGCCCCATTTGATCCTGACGAAATTCTTGGTCGGCGCCACTGATGACGCTTTGATGACTTTCTTAGTGGAACGTCCAAATGCGGAGTCATCGTTTACGACACTATTGCCCGGCTGTGCCTTGAGTTTGGAAGCGGGCGGGTCTTTGAGATTTTCGGACGACAATCCCCGTTGCTTTTTAAGATGCTCGTTCGACACCGAAAGCTCGATATGCTCCCACGGCAGTCTTTCCGAAAACGATCTTTCTTTCAGCAAGTCGTGAGGATCGATTCCAGAGTCTTTAAAGGCTTTCATCCAGAGATCGAAATCGAA
>CAZMWI010000182.1:0-5281 GCA_964569945.1 uncultured Ignavibacteriaceae bacterium | reverse complement strand
CGATATGCCTGTCGTCGTGCCATGATATGCGTCGACCGACACCGTGAAACGGGTGCCGTACTTCGACGTGTTATCTGAGGCCATAGGAAACAACTGAAGCTCATCCAGCCTCTGTTTGGTGAGCGCCGCACAGATCAGCCCCCGCCCATACTTGGCCATGAAATTAATCGCCTCGGGCGTTACCTTTTCCGCCGCCATGATAAAATCGCCCTCGTTTTCGCGATCCTCATCATCCACGACAATCACCATTTTGCCTTCACGAATGTCCTTGATAGCCGATGATATTTTGTCAAATTGAATCATTTTGCATCACTCTTTATTTACCAGCCGCTCTCGGAAAGTTTGTCAAGAGTCAGACCGGCGGTCGGTTTTAAATTCCGAAGCCGATATACGTATTTGCCGAGTATATCAAACTCCAGATTTACTTTATTTTTCTTTTTCCACGTGTCCGGCGACGTCTCTCCCTGCGTGTGCGGAATCAGGTTAACCGAAAAACCCTTTTCATCTACCCGGTTAACAGTCAGACTGATACCGTTGATCGCAATCGACCCTTTGGACACGATAAGCATCTCGAACTCTTTCGGATAATCAACTAATACTTCAAGTGACTCCCCTATATTATTTATATTTAATATATTGGCTATACAATCAACATGGCCGGACACAATATGCCCGCCCAGGCGTCCGGTCGGAAGAAGCGCTCTTTCCAGATTCACTTTTGTCCCGGTTTTATAATCACGCACAATCGCTGTCGCCAGCGTTTCCTGCGACGCCTCGACTGTGAACAGCTTTTTGTCAAAACCTGTAACCGTGAGGCAGCACCCGTCTACCGCTATCGACTCACCGAGTTGGACATCCGTAAACGGCTTTTCCGGCTCGACCGTCAGCAGCCGATAATTGCCGCGATTCCCCAGCTTCTTTATTGTCCCGACCGTTTCTATAATTCCGGTAAACATATTACTTATACTCCGGATACCCGGTGAACAGCATGTCCGGTACGACCGCTCTGAAAGCCCCATTTCGGAACGTCACGGCTTTTTCGATCTTTTTAATACTCAGATCATTTACGCCTTCAATCCCCCGGCCAATAATTTTGGCCGCCGTAAACAGATAAATCTTATCCACCAGCTTGGCCTTCAGAAATTCAGTCGCCAGTTGACCGCCCCCTTCGACCAGAAGCGATGTAACCCCGAACGCCCCGGCTTTTTCTACAAAATCTGTCAGCGAAATCCTGCCTTTAGTTTTCTTTACCGACCATATGATAGGATTCCTATAATTGGCCTTAATTGCCGTCTTTTCGGGGACAGCAACAATCGTATGAGCATCATCGTTGTTGGCGAAAATATGGCTCTTGCGGGAAATATTGAACTTCGTCGAAATCACTATTCGATAAGGATTCTTTCCCCGGACAAGTCGCACCGTAAGACTCGGATTATCCGCCCGGATCGTCTGCGCCCCGACCACGATCGCATCATGCGTTGCTCGGAGCTTATGAACCAGCTTTCTGGCCGCAGGGCTGGTAATCCATTTGGAATCGCCGGATTTCGTAGCAATCCGGCCGTCCAGCGTCTGCGCCAGCTTGAGCGTTACGAACGGCCGACCCGTCTGCATAAATTTCAGGTATTTTTCGTTGATACGCGCCGCCTCGGCCATCAAAACCCCGCTCTTGACTTCAACACCGGCTTTGCGAAGCATAACCGCCCCTTTGCCCGCCACCACCGGATTGGGATCTTTCATGGAGTAAACCACTCGTTTGATTCCGGCATTGATTATCTCCGGCACGCACGGGCCCGTCCTCCCCTGATGACAGCACGGCTCCAGCGTGACATACAAAGTCGCGCCTTCGACATTCTCACGGGCGTTTTTGAGTGCTTCTATTTCGGCGTGAGGGGAGCCGACCCTTTTATGATATCCCTGTCCGATTACGCGGCCGTTCCTGACAATGACCGCACCGACCATTGGGTTGGGCGATGTGTACCCCTCGGCCTTTTGTGCCAGGTCGAGGGCCAATTTCATGAATTTCTTGTCAATATCCCGGTGCATAAAAAAACCCCGTCTTTTCGGGGTGTACAAACCGGATATAGCTATATCAATAGCTTATCAGAATCCTTCTCCCATCCGGACTATACCGTCGGGACCGGAATTTCACCGGTTCTGCCAGCCGAAGCCGGCTCGCGGCCTGTCACCGCCGGTCGGGGATTTTCACCCCACCCCGAAGAATCTGCCGCAATATATGGCACTAATAAAAAAACGCAAGCGCTTTATCGCCTGCGTTTAAGTAATGCCCCGTGACTTTTAAATAATCGAATCAGCTATTCGCTTTCATTCAGCAAAGCCATAATCTTTTCGGTCGATTCATCCATCATCGACATCAATCGGCCCGACCGGTCGCCAACCAATTCTCCTCCACGCTTGAGCAAATCAAGTGACCCGCGTATCGTGCTGGCCGGTGATTTCAGCCGATTAACCAGATGCTTCCGTCCTTCGGCGCTCTCATCAATGCGAACAGCCCCGCGCTCGGAGACCAGCGCCTGACTGAACTTGAGCAGTTTGATCGCCATGCCCAGGCGCGCCGCCATCTCTCTGACAAAATTAATCGCAGAGGCGTCATAGGAATATCTCTGCCAGTTACGCTCTTCACCTAGCGTGATCAATCCGAAAGTCAAACCGTTAATCGTTATCGGTACTATAAGCGCCGACCGCACCGTATCGAAAACCAGAGCGCTGGCTTCATTTTTATTCATGCGCGTTTCGGCGTCTTCCTGATTGATAAGCATCGGCCTTTGCTCTGTGGCCGCCAGATGGTGCCAGAACGCGGTCTTTGACGACAAATTAACCGTATCGACTTCACCGCGATCAAACGGACGCACCGTATACATCGCCCGCGTGGACAGGCTGATATTGTCCGCCCCTACGATGGCGATTCGAACCATTGTCGTCAAAAGGCTTTTTTCGATAATTTCCGCTGCCCGGTTCAGCTGCTGATCGAGATTTTGTATATTTTCGCTTTCACGGTCGAAAGTAAGAAGGGCACTCAAATATCTCTCGCGGCCTTCGACAGCAACCTGTGCCAGCTCTTTCTCGACCGCCGGAGTCAGCGCCGATGCCAGCATTTCCGCCCGTAACAACCGTCGGTGATTGAAATATCCGGCCGTCTTGTGACCCAGCGTCAGCACCGCCAGCGTCCGGCCCATGCCGAACAACGGCACCGCCAGAAGGCTGTTTTGCCCGCACTCCACAATCAACGATTCATTCGAGACCAGATCCGATTTTGTTGCATCGTGGACAATTATCCCCCTGCCCGAGTCGATAACTTTGCTAAAATATCCGCTTTGACGCATCGGGTTGGAATGTCCGTCGAGAAGCGTGTTTCCGTTGAGACCGCAGGTGTACTGCCGAATGTTTTCCCGGCCGTTGAGCATAACCGCCAGTGAAAAATACTCGCTGCCGACCGCCTGATGAAACAGCTGCGACAGAAGCTGCATCCGGCCTTTTAGCGATCCTTTGCCCCTGAGAATATCGATCGCCTGAAAATAATGCCGCCAGCTTGTTTCGTAATATTCGGATTTTATTTTTTCATAGTACGCTCCAAAATGAGACGAAACCATCTCGGAAATCCTGTTCAGAGCAATCTGGTCCGACTCCGGAGCCTTCTTGATACCGTTTTTCCAGAAGTACATCCCCGCCACCTGTCGGCCCTGCACGCGCACCGGCATTTCGGCGGCCGGATGACCGAGGCGGCAAATACACCCGAAAATTTCGGCCTGGTCCTTGCGGCTCCTGATGGACTTCTTAATTTGATTATGGTAATCCGGCCTGACCCCGTTGTATTTGGTCAGATGGACTGTCTGCGACCGACTGGAATACTTCAGAACCGCCAACCCGTCGAAATTGAATGCGTGCGCTATACTGGTCGGAAGTTCATCAAAAATGAAATTCGGGTGCTTCGACCGTACTACTTCCAGTTTAATTCGAGCGGCGATTTCCGAAGCTATCTCGATTTTATCATCGTTATTTTTATTCTTCTTTCTGCCCGGAATCCAAAGTGAGGCGCCCGCCACCAGCAGGGTAATGCCCGATATAATACCTATTATCTGCACCATTTCGAGATACATCGGCTCCGATAAAAACGGCACCGTTCCGAAAAAGCGCTGGTTGGCGCTTAACTGGACAAGCGATACGAAAAACAAAACCAGAAGGCCAGTCACGGAATACTTAAAACTCGACCGGTTTTCAGTAAACAGCTTGCTTCTGGTTCGAAGTAAAATCATCAGCAGGACGGCAAACGTCGCGGCAAAGAACAAATCAAGGACGAATTTAGACACGATAGATCTCCGATTTGTATTTTATCCCCGGCGGGGGTTGTTTAACTCTGTATATTTAATTTTCGGCACTTTTCGACCGGTCGTTAACCCGCCATACCCCTTGGAAATGCCCAATAATCGTGGGATCGGCCCCATAATTTATCCGATTTTGACCTTAGAAAACAGCCGCAAGACTATCCTATCCCGCTCTCTTACAACATCTTATGTCATCCTGAGACACCCGGCACGAGCATTGCCTCGACTTAGATAATCGAACTACAGACTGACAATTATAACAAAGCAATAATTCTCGCCGTGAGCGAGGGGGAGGTAAAATGCTGCGATGCTTGCATAATCACTATGCCATAATTCTTGGATTTACTCTGATGGCCATCGTGATCGGCTGCTCCGATTCCTCGGTCGATTCCTATCTGCCGGATTCGGAAGCCTTGGCCTATTTCCCGATTCAGCCGGGCACCAGCCATAATTACGCGCTGACCGACAACGTTAACGATATGCAATCCGCTCAAATATTGTCATTTGGCGATCCCGTCTACCTCGGCGGACATTGGTCGTTCCCCTGGCAGTCTTTCGATCCCATATTTGGCGTACTGATCGAACAGGGATATATCTACGCCGACGGCGACGCCATTTACTACTTCACACCCAACAGCGCGGTGGAGAAAATTATCGAGGCACCGTTTATCGCCGGACGCACCTGGGACCGCATCGACGGTTTAACCGACGAGCAGGCTCAGGAATATGACTACAGTTTCCTCGATACTCTTATTGTCGGCTCGAACGATAAGTACGAACTGGAAAACGGCGATGACGGCGGTGATAACGTTACCAAAGATTACGATGACGGAAACACCGACGGGGGGAGTTTTTCTCTTAGCACTCCTCTGCCGGTTGATAATATAAATACTCTCAAAATTCGCAGCACCTCATCCAGCGTGGAACTGCCCGGCGGAACT
>CAZMWI010000181.1:0-5437 GCA_964569945.1 uncultured Ignavibacteriaceae bacterium | reverse complement strand
TCGGTCTGCGGATCGGCCCCGACAATCTTGGCGTCGTAGACGTAACCTGTCGAAGTTCGGACCACCACTTTATCAGAATTGCGAATCACATGGTTGTTGGTCAGAATATAACCGTCGTCGCGGAAGAAAAATCCTGATCCGTACGACGTCGACGGTTCCTGCGGGATCTGGAAAAAGCGCCAGAACAAATCGTCGTATTGACGATTGTCGCTTTTGATCGTGGCCGAGACATTGACCACGGCATCCTGCACTCGTTTCACCACGCTTACGAATGGCGAATGATAGACCCCCTCGTCTGTTTTTACCACCGGATATGGGTTGCTCTGGGTAACGTCGGCAACGGCCTTCGGCTCAAGATTAAAGTTGGAAGCAATCACAACTCCCAGAATAATCAAGGCTATAGCCAGGAAAATCCAGCGGAAATAAGAATAACTGCCCCTTACGCCCTCTTGCGGGCGTTGAGATCTCCCGTTCTGCATGTCTCCTCCAAAATGGATAACTTCTTATAATACGTATTTTCTTTCATCTCGTCAATAATTTTTTACTTGACATCTTTTCAAAAGTTTCAATTCATACAAAGTTACACTCACAAACTCCTCATATATTAAATCTTAAAATGCCCCATTTTGTTTCCGCCGGCACCGTTGACATTTAAAATATCTTCAATTATCATTTAAAGTTATGCACAAAGATGAATACGTTGCGACCTTAATCGAATTCGGCCGAAGGCTTTATGACCGGTCGCTGGTGATCGCCAACCAGGGTAACCTTTCGGTTCGGGATAAATCCGGTCTTATTAATATAACAGCCACCGGGACCTGCCTGGGACGGCTGGAAACTCAGGACGCCATTGAAGTTGATGAGCGGGGTGCACCCCGGCCGGGGCAAAAAAAGCCGTCCTCGGAATACAGAATTCATATTGCCGCTTATAAAAATCGCCGAGACATAAATGCCTGCTGTCATGCCCACCCGCCGCACGCAACCGCTATCGGCGTAACCGGCACACCATTTCCACAAGCGTTTCTGCCCGAAGCCGTTATCGTTGTCGGACGAATCGCCATGGTGGAATATGCCACCCCCGGCTCCGACAGGCTGGCCGAAAATCTGGAAAAACATCTTGAAGGCCACAACGCCTTTATTCTCAAGAACCACGGCGTCCTGACTTTGGGACGAAACATGGAAGAGGCCTTCGTCCGTATGGAAATGGTTGAAAATCTGGCCCAAATTGCCTATATTGCCTCGGCTTTTGGGGAAATAGACCCCCTGGTCCCGGATGAAATCCGCCGACTGGAAAAGATAGGGAAATCATTAAGCTCCGACAGGGCCGCCGATGATTAAAAAGGTTATTCTGGAAAAATCCGACAAGCTGTATCACTTTCCATTTGACATTGACGAATATTTGCCCAAAAAAACTTTAGTCCGTAATCCAAAGAAATTGCCTATCATTGACCTGGCTAAATTTCGCTGGATGTCGGGGACTCAAATCGCCGGCTCCGACAAAACCGGAGTGCAGCTGGCCGGCCGCGACGATATCGCCGATTTCAAAATTATCCTCGCTGAATGGCTTAAAAGCGAGCTTGGTATTAAGGTCATGCCCGGACGGGAAATTTATGTAGGTCAGGGTATCCGCCGAACGGTTTTCGATATCTGTCTGGCCTTTGTTGACCACGGCGACACAGTCCTCTGCCCGGAACCGGGCATTTCGTTCTATAAAAAGATGGTTATCGCCGCCGGTGGGGTTCCGGTCACCTACCCGATTTCGAAAAACACCGAATATAAACCCTCGATGAAAATAATCTCATCGAATCTGGGCAAGACGGCCAAAATATTATTCCTGAACAATCCCCACAATCCGACCGGCATAATGCTCGACCAGACTGATCTCTCAAACTTGGTCCGTATGGCCTCGAAAATGAACATTTTCATTGTTAACGACGCCGCCTACAGCTCGCTGGCCGAAGAAAAATATTTATCGCTTCTGTCGATTCCGGGAGGTCCCAAAGTCGCGCTGGAGCTGTTTTCGATCCCTTTCACATTCGGTCTGCCCTACATGCCGTTCAGTTTCGCGGTCGGACAGCCGGAAATAATCAGAGGTCTGGAGCTTTTCGCCAAAACGCTGGGGACAATAATTCCACTGGCCTGGATTGAGCAGGCTGTCGATGCCATAAAAAAATATCCGTCGAAAGAGCTCAAAGACGCGCGTAAAGGAATCGCTGAGACGCGTCATGAAGCTTCCGGTCTGTTGGAAAAATACGGTTGGGAGATTGTCGGCGGCAAATCCAGCCCGTTTTTGTGGATCAAAATCCCCGGGCGACGCCTGTCCGGAACCCTGGCCCAGACTCTTATCCGCCGTAAAGGCATTCTCGTTTTACCGGGCAACGCTTTCGGAGAGACCGGCGACGGCCATTTCCGACTGTCTTTGACGGCCTCGGTCGAGGACTATAAATTGGCCCGGCAGCGGCTGGAATCGGGCACGACAATATTGACCAAACCAAAGAGATAAATGATGGATGTGATCAGATTAAACAAAATGGTTTTCTATGGTTATCACGGCGTCAGCGCCGCCGAGAAAGAGACCGGCCGACGGTTCGAGGTCGATTGCGAGCTCGAGGCCGACCTGGCCCCGTCCGGACAAACCGACAATCTGACCGACACCATTGATTATGTCGCCGTGTATTCGTCTGTCCGCGAAATCGTCGAGGGCAAAGCCTTCTCTCTCTTGGAGTCGCTGGCCAAAGCCATCGCCGAGGACCTTCTCGGCAAATTCGCCGTCTTTCGCGTAACCGTGCGCGTTCGTAAAATGACGCCCCCGATCGCGGGAACCATAGATAATATCGAGGTGGAAGTTTCCCGACATCAGCCTGATGCGACCCGGATATTGTCCGATAATAAAGAATAAAAGGAGGTCGCATGAGCGAAACTGTATATCTGTCTTTAGGTTCTAATCTGGGAGACCGGGAAAATAACCTCATCAGGGCGGTGGAGGCTTTTTCGGGCCTAGAGGGTTTCGAAACCGTCACCTGTTCCTCATTATATATAAGCCAGCCGGTCGATATGGACAGCAAGGCCCCGGATTTCATGAATATGGTTCTTGAAGGCCGCTATCAATACCGCCCGATGGAGCTTTTAAACAATCTCCAGATAATTGAGAAAAAACTCGGACGGACCGACAAGGGCGAGCTGAAACCACGGACGATAGATATCGACATTATATTGTTCGGAAATCAGGTTATCGAGATGAAAGACCTGTCGATTCCCCATCGCAAGATGCTTCAGCGGGAATTCGTCCTCGCGCCGCTTCTGGAAATCGACAAAAATATAATTCATCCCGTGACACGCGAGAAAATTTCCGTATATTACCGGGAAATTAAAAGCAGGGATCTTACATTATATAAAGAATTTTCGACTAAGGATGCTCGAACCTAACTATATCGCCATTGAAGGCGTCATCGGGGTCGGTAAATCGACCTTTGCCCGGATGTTATCCGAAAAAATCGGCGGGGAACTGGTCCTCGATGAAGCCATGGACAATCCCTTCCTCGTGGACTTCTATAAAAATCAGAAGCGATACGCTTTTTCCACACAGATATTTTTCCTGATGACTCGCTATCAGCAGCAGCAGGCACTGGTGGCACGCGATCTTTTCGCCCAGAAAATTGTCGCCGACTATTCTTTCGACCGCAACCAGATTTTCGCCTCGATTACTCTCTCCAGCCGCGAGCAGATTCTTTATAACAAATTGGTGCCGCTTCTGACCGCCGATATTCCCAAACCCGACCTGACCGTATATCTTCAGGCCTCGACACCGATTCTGATGGAGCGCATCCGCAAACGCAACCTGTCTTTCGAGCGACCTATCAGCAGCGATTATATCGAACAGCTGAATGAATCGTTCAACTATCATTTCTTCCATTTCAGCGATACGCCACTTCTGGTGGTCAAAACCGATGACATCGACTTTGTTGAAAATTCCGATGATTTCGAAAACCTCGTGCAAATCATCGAAAAACCCGTGGCCGGAAAAAAATATTACGTTCCGGCCGGTCACGCTGCCTGATCGGAGATAGTCCTCTTGGATAAAAACGAAAAAAGAAAAAAGACTACGATTCATACATTCGCCGAAAAAAAGCGCAAGGGCGAAAAAATAGCGGTGCTTACCGCCTACGATTATTTCACTGCGAAATTTCTCGACCGCGCCGGAGTCGATGCCCTTCTGGTCGGCGACTCGGTCAGTATGGCCCTCTACGGTAACGATACGACTTTATCAGTCAACATGGATATCATGCTGGCTCACGTCAAAGCGGTTGCCCTGTCCAAACCGTCGGCGCTGGTTATCGCTGATATGCCGTACATGTCCTATCAACCCTCGTTCGAGACGGCGGTCAATAATGCCGGACGGTTAATGCGGGAGACGGCCTGCGATACAGTAAAGCTCGAGGGCGGCGTCGAGATGGCGCCAACCATCAAGCGCATCACCGATTGCGGGATTCCCGTGATGGGCCACATCGGCATGACACCCCAGTCGATACATCGCTTCGGCGGCCCGAAAGTGCAGGGACGTGCCGACAAATCTAAACAGTACTTACTCGAATCGGCTCAGGCCCTGGAAGAAGCGGGAGCGTATTCGATAGTGCTGGAACTGATCCAGAGCGATACTTCTGCGGAAATTACCAAATTAGTTGGCATTCCAACTATTGGCATCGGGGCCGGACCGCACTGCGACGGACAGGTGCTGGTGATAAATGATATTCTGGGACTGTATGACATCTTCAAACCAAAATTTGTGCGGCGCTACGCCGACCTTCCACAAGAGATCGAAAAAGCCGCTAAGGCGTATATCGAAGACGTCCGCGCCGGACGCTATCCTTCGGAAGAAGAATCATTTTAAATTTTCCCGATTTATTGCCCTATGTCACAATAATGTCATGCCCGCGAAAGCGGGTATCCAGTTTTTGAAATATTGTAGACATCTCAATGGTCATCACATAAAAAACGTCAGGAGCACAGGGCTCCTGACCTACTTAAGAAAGATTAGCTCCGAATGCGTGACCGGCAGACGCCCTCGTCTGCCGGTTGTTGGAATTAATTATCAGGCATCATTTCATCAAAATCATTTTCTTAGAATACACGGCGTTATCGGCAACTAAACGATAAAGATAGACACCCGAGGAAAGTGGCTTATTAGACCAGTCGGTGCCGTTCCATTTGACATTGTACGATCCGGCCGGGAGGTCTTTGTCTATCAGCCGCGCCACGTTCTGTCCGAGGACGTTATATACTGTAAGGGCAACGTGGCTTTTATAAGGAATCTCGAAAGAAATTGTCGTCGTTGGATTGAATGGATTGGGATAATTCTGATTTAGTTTAAACGCATTCGGCACGGATGGCTCATAGTCATAGGGAACGTCAACGGTTGAATTATCCCAGCCGGAAAAGA
>CAZMWI010000180.1:0-5501 GCA_964569945.1 uncultured Ignavibacteriaceae bacterium | reverse complement strand
TCATCGTTGTAGGCCAGGTATTCGGCAATAAGATCAACGAGATGTTTTTGTAGATTCGCATAGTTGTGATTATCGTGATAATCCACCGCCAGCTTGAGCATCAACAGGGCTCGGCGCCTGAAATCGAGATCAGACCCGGCTAATTTTTCGAGCAGATCGGACAGCACCGACTGTGCTTTGACGGCCTGTCCCCGGCGGAGAAGTTTATTATAGCGATCACAGAATTCTTCTCCCAGCCCCATTTCACTGCCGGGTTCGAAAATCTCTTTCAAGTAACGGTCGATTTCATCGCTCGCTTCGAGCTTCATGCGGCTTGTTTCGGGCATGACCATGGCATAAGATTCGCGGTCGACTTTGCCGTCGATGGCCAATTCATCCAGCCCGTTCAAAATGTAATCACTCTGATGGTGATATTTGACGGCGCTCAGAAGCATACGGCAGGCATCATGATTGCCGGATGCATTGGTGATTCTATCAGTCATGTACTTTAAAAGCTTTTCTGTGTCAAGTCGACGAATCTGTTCCGGGACTATTAAGCTTACCAGTTGCGGATAATAATCGTGCCGATACTTCTTATAGTACTCCTCGCGCGCAAGGTTTTCATCGGCGATAAGCTGAGCCATCTGCTGAAAATCGGTTCCGATATAGGTCGATATGATGGCGCGAACCGAAAAGTCCTGAAGGACGTCGGCGCGATATTTTAAACCGGATTCGAACAGTTCCATCCCGCCGGCGGAATTTATTGAAATCGATTGAACATTTTGTCGTTCAAGGTGCGCGTGCATCAGGTTTTTATAATCGCTCGAGGGCAGCCTCTTGACGAATCTATCGAGAAATGTGCTCAGGTTTTCAGCCGTAATAAAAGAATGGAACAATATATCGGTCAGGTCATTGATCTGCATGTAATCCAAAATCTGCTCGGTAAATACACACGGTTTGACCCGGATGTTCAACGCATACAGGTGGCCGTCGGATACGTGCAGGTTGACATGCTCTTTAAACTTCAGAATGCGATCCATAAGCATGAAAGGCCGCCCCAATGCCTTGACGGCCATCGGATGGGCCGCGGAATAAATCGACACCTTCTTGCTGGCAAGGTACAGCTCCCGTAGGAATTCGTGAGCCAGCTCGTTCAGGTTGGTATTCAAATCGGCTTCGCTGTAGGAAAATTCGCGCAACTTAATCTCCCAGGCATTGGATGATGCCGTTTTGCAGGGCCACATAAATGGAACCGTCGGAGTCGATGACCGGCAGACGGATCTCCTGATCGTACTCTCGTTTTGACACCAGTTCCCCGGTAGTACGATTCAGGCAGTACAGGAACCGATCCAACGAGGCGAAGATGATATATTCCCCCGCCACAATCGGCGAGGAAATAATGACACCGTCGGTCTTAAAGTCCCACACGGTTTCACCGGTCTTCTGATCCAGAGCCCGCAAATTTCCGCCGCTGTCTCCGATATAGACGAGATAGTCATCGGCGGCCGGCGAGCACCAGATCGGCCAGTCGAACCTACGATCCCACAAAGGACGACCCGATCCGGTCTCGAGGGCATAAAAGCCGCCGAGATTGTCGGCCACAAAGATGTGATCCTTTATGACCACTTTGGATACTATCGGTCCGCCCAGAGTGAGCTTCCGTATCAGTTCACCGAGCGAGGCGTCGTAGATGTTTACGGTTCCGTTTTCCAAAGGATAGTAAACCCTGCCTTCATAATAGCTTGGTCCGGCCAGGCATCCTGCGTCTATCGAATCCGACCAGAGGGTTTGCCCGGTAAAGCAGTCCAGACAAAAGACCCTTCCGGCCTTGCCGGATACATAGAGCCGGTTTTCTACTATTATCGGCGCGCCCGAAATTTCCTTTAAGTTTCGATTCCAGAGGGTGTTGCGATTGTAAAGATTAAGGCAAATAAGCTCATTTTTTTTGGCCCCGAGGGCGAAATAACCCAGAGAATCAGCCAAAACCATCCCGCTTTGGACCGGGTGATGAATTTTGAGCTGGCCCTTGTAAGCGCCTGTTTTGGCCTCGAAAAAGCTGATTTTCCCCTTGCTGTCCGGGACAATCAGGCAGCCGGCCCCGATAGTCAAAGGCCCGATTACGGCGCCGGAAACCTTATCTTCCCAGATAACGTTTAACTTCCCTCCAAACTTATTCGGGGAGCAGGCGGTCGCAGCGGCGTCTTTTCGCGAAAACGGCCAGTTAGATTCGGGGTAATCGTGGCCCCGTTTCATTTTAAATTTGCGGGTACACCCTCCGAGGGCCAGAACCATCAGGAGGACAATTATCAGAGTCTTTTTCATCAGAAATTCCACCCGAAGAAAAAGTCAAAATTGGTGCGGGGACTGAGCGAATGAAAATCGGTGGTCCGGGCGAAGTCAAACCGAAGAACCACATACGGCCCCAGCGCGACCCGGAACCCGGCCCCGAACGATCCAAGAATATCTTCCGGATGGTCCTCCCACACCGAACCGGCGTCGAAGAAAATGGCCCCGCGAATCGCCTGAAAACCTATCCCCCCTATTGGGAATCCCAAAACGAGATTATCAATCAGCGGGAATCGAAGCTCGTGCGAAGCGAAAAGTATATTGGGTGTATAGAAGGCTCTCCGGTCGAAACCGCGAAATGACCAACTGCCCCCGAAATAGATGCGCTGCGGTTCGATACCGGCCGAACTGTACGCGAACAGCCGCGAAGCAAATGCCGAATATTTCCCGAGTCTGAAATAGTGTCTGATATCGGCTACTCCGGTGCGGCTGAACACCTCACCTTTATCGAGAGCGGTAGTCAGTCCCAGAGTAATATTATAGCGGTGGCCCTCAAGGGGCCCCGAGATGTCCCAGATGCTATTATCGGAGACGAACGAGATAAAGTTCGACATAAGAAATGCCTCACGGGTCCGATCGAACAGCCAGATATCTTTCTTGGAATATCGCATATACGAGCTGGCCTCGAAACGATTGAATTTCGAGATGGGATAGTTTACATATAAAAGCCCGCCGACCTGGCGCTCGAAAAAGTAGCTGTCTTCATCATTGTAATATTCATCATAAAAATGGAAAAATCCCAAACCCCAGTTAAGGCGCCGTTTCTTATTTAAATATGTTACGGCAATATTGAAGCTTGACAGAAAGTCATCCTTGGTTTCGGCAGTATTCGTCAGTAGAAAATAAAAGACATTGTCACCAAGCATGTCGGACAAGGCCACCTGCAGACCGCCCAGGGTGCCATATACAGGATCGTACGATATCGCCGATTGGGCAATGTCAAATGAATAATCGGTATGATACTTAAAAGACGAGCGCACCGACTGTCCGTCGATTTTTCCGGGTTTCCAGAAAGTCCTGCCGACTTTCGCCTCCGATGCCGCCAGAACCATTGTATCGGCGATATCCATGCTGTAGAGATGAAAGCCGAAGTCCTGATATCCCGTAAACAATATCTCTTCTTCGTCCGGCAGGACCCGGGGATCGAAAGCGCCGGTTAAAAGGTTCGTTATTTTGTTGACGCTGCCGTCGGGATTCTTGCGATATATATTGAACGAGCTGTCACGATCCGAGGAGAAATACAGCCCGCGTTTGTCGTGCTCCGGTTCCATATCGATCCAGTTGCCGAAAGTAATCTGCGTTATTCCCCCGCCGCCGCGAGGCATCCTGAAAAGATTGAGAGCGCCATCGTCACCGTAAGTACATCTATCCGACGAAAAAATAATCGAGTCGCCTCTCAGGTTATAAGTCGGAGTCATATCGTTATAGAAGTCGTCGGTTAGCTGTGTCAGGTCCCCCGACGACAAATCGACTTCGTATAAATCGGTATATCCGCTCTTGGTGGCGCCGCTGAATACCGCGAGACGACCGTCGGGAGAAAACCGGGGCGACGAGATCGCTACCAGTTTCGGAAACTGATATTTATGAATGACGTCGTGCGTGAACAGATCATATAAGTACAGGACGTCGGATTCCTTCGATTTCGACGAAAACAAAACCCGGCCATCGTTTCTGGCGTCGATGCCGCTTTGTAACAGGTGCATGGATTCATAGCCGGACGACTGCTCGCCCTTAAGAATAGTATGCAGTTCGATTTTTTCCCCGCCCTTGGGCATCATGTACAGCCCGGTATACCCGCGTTTATTGGCTTTGAAAACTATCCAATCCCCGGCGAGGTCGTGGTCTTTAAGTATTACAGGAACACCTTTGACGGCATAGCCGCTTTTGGTCAACTGGTGCGCTTCGCGTTTGGCAAGCCCCCCTATTGCCATATCCGGGTAGTATTTCTTTTTCAGGCTGTATTCCCATTTTCGGGATACTTCGGACAGGTTATCCCCGAGAATATTTTCAACCAGGTCCTCAAAGCGCGTGAACCGCCACCAGTTGTCGAACATGAGCGTCAACTTCTGAGCACCATAATAATCGTTTATGAATTGGCAAATTGACTGGCCAATTTTATACATAAGAAAAGTACCGTTGACTGTATATAGACGTTCTATGGGAATGATGCGACCGGACAGGACCATATCCCTGATCATCATATCGGCCTCGCTGTCCCAGTCGGTCGACCAGTATTCGGCGAGACCTTCAATGAACCAGAGTGGCGGCTGAGCCATACGTACCAGCTTGTGTTTGGATAGTGTCCTTTCCAGCTTGGAAATTGTAAATACGTGCACCAGTTCATGCCGAACCACGTGCTCGAAAGATCGGAATGACCCGAGATACGGCACGACCACCCGGCCCTTGAGAAATTCGGTAAAGCCACCGACCGATTCCGGCAACAGCGATGGTATGACATTAGTCTGCGAAAAATAATTGCCAGAGCTATAAATTATAAGCGGGATTTTATGATAAACTTCGTGGCTGAACCTTGCCGCCAGTTCGCGGTAGGCGTCCTCGGCAACCCGTGCCCCTACCCGGGCGATTTCGTTTTCTTCCGGATAGAAATATATCTGGAAATGTTCGGTTTCAAGGACCTGCCAGTCGAATTCGGTATACTGAACCTTATTTTTCCCGAAATAAAACTGACCGAACGCCGGAGCCGCTAACAGGAGAAATGCCTGAGCCAGCATCAGGGTTGATATCTTTATTCGGGAAGCGTGTGGCATAACAGGCATAAATTTACATTATACGCGACTGTTTCGACATAAAAATATTGTCGATCCGGCCCGTTCCAATTCCTCGGCTTACTTCATGCGATTTCTTATTACATTTATCGGCGGCAATAGCTTATGCTAAACGTGAGGGTGCTAAAAGCGGTGTCCACTTAATATACGATATCCGGTTCATATCCGCAAACCGAACAGCGGCTATTTTTAAGTCCTGTAATATCGACGTGATAATAGGTGCGATTGATTAATATTGCGCCGCATTGCGGGCAGATTGTGTCGGATTTATCGGGGATATTGACATTGCCGAGATAGACAAAATTCAGTTTTTTCGTCGCTATTTCATAGGCGTTCAGGAGCGTTTCGGCAGGGGTCTTGGGCCGGGTCATTTTATAAGTCGGGTGATAG
>CAZMWI010000179.1:0-5651 GCA_964569945.1 uncultured Ignavibacteriaceae bacterium | reverse complement strand
CTCCTTTCAGAGCAACCGGATTGTCGAAACGGAGCGTATAATCCCAGGTGGTGTGATAATCGTGGCAGGTTTTGCAGGTCATCGGTAGGGGCTCACTTATGGCAGCGGTCGACTGTGCGATATACCCTTGAGACGTATGGCAAATCGGACCACATACACTGGTATTATACTGGGTGATGACGTTAACGGTCGCACTGACCAGACTGTCGGATGCGTGGCCTGCGTTGTAAAACTCTTCCTGAGCAATATTAAGGACCGAATTTTGATCTGAATGACAGGCAGCAACACAAGTGCTGTCTATTATGGTAAACGTATCATGGTAGGTTTCGATTTTGGTATTATCCTGGGTTATGAGTTTGTCACAAGCCGGGAGGCTGATTAAAAGGGAAAGGCCAACCATTGCGATTAAAATAACAAAAGGAAGAAATTTCTTCATAGCATAAGCCCTCAATATATTTTATTAGCAAGAAACTGCCCCGGCAGGCATTTGTCAAAGTATAAATTTAAAAGCGCAGATATTTCCACATTGATAATTAATGAATAAACAACCGAAGACCTGTGTCCGTATTAAGAACGGAAACGGGGTGGTTTGGGCGCTTAAATTAAAAGCCTAATTGCTTGACTTGGCGGTTTTTTTGACTATTTTTAGTTGATTATTGGAGGTATATATAGAAAATATTTAAAGACTGAAGTTAACAGATTAACTTGGAAAGCCATAACCTTCTTATGATTCAAAGCCGGAGAAATCCAATAACGCGCCGGCTATTTTTATTATGATTAAAAAATTAATATTACTGGTTTTGCTCCTGACGGCGTCAGGGGCAGAGGCGACCGTTCTACTTAAGGCCTTCGACGACCCGATTGAGTCGTACGGTATATCCGATAATGGTGTCATTGACATTATCAAACACAAAGGCTCGATCTGGCTGGCTACCAGCGGAGGATTGAGCTATACCAGCGATGACGGCCTGAACTGGAGTATTTATAATACTTCCAATGGATTGGTGTCGCAGCAGATTTCGGCCTTTTACTCCGAAGGCGATGATATCATGGACAAAATCTGGGTGGCCACCAATCATTCGGTGGAAATAGATGGCAAGCTGGATCCGTTCGCCGATGGATTGTCATATTCTGACGATGAAGGTCAGACTTGGGATACGATGATGGTGCCCGGTTCTTTTGGCGGTCTTTCGGTTGTTTATGATATTACCGGAGTCGATTCCGTAATATTTTGCGCCTCATGGGCCGGGGGACTATTCGGCAGTTTCGACGGCGGACAGAACTGGCGGCATTACTACGCTTCCGCGTCGGATTCATCGACCAGGGTCAACACCGGAAGGCCAACAAATTCCGACATTTATTTTTCCGCTGTGGTCGACACTTTTCATCAGGACTCTACAATCTTATGGGCCGGGACGGCCTATGGGCTAAAAAAGTATATCTGGGCTCCGGATTATGCCAAACCATCGTCCAATTATATTCTCGATATTTTCAAGGCCGATACTTTTTATGTCATCTGTGGTGATCGCGGCCTTACCCGCTATAGTGGCCTTGGAACCACCAATACGTTCTATTCCGCCTATTCACCCGGCAGTGGTCTGCCCGGTCCGACGGTAACAACCGGAATGTTCTTCGACAACCTGTTGTTCGCCGGGACGCGCGAATCGTTAACGGGTCCGGGAACAGGTTTGGCGGTTTCAACTGATACCGGCATGACTTTTACTGAGATAAGCGACCCGGCTCTGGATGTTAAGGATAACGACAAGTATGTGGCCGATATGTCCGATCTCAACGGTGCCGTGTACGTGGCGGCAAGGTCAGGCGGGCTGATTCGTTCGCTCGATACCGGCGCCACCTGGGAAAGCGTGACCCTCGATACCGGTGGCGCAACATTCGATGCAAACCGCGACGTGGTTAACAGCATTGCATCCGATACGACCAACAATCGTCTATGGGTTGGCACCGATGCCGGGCTTGTCATGCTTCAGTACGACGCCGCCAATGCGATGGATTCGATGTTCTATTACGTTTTCCCGGATAACGACACATCGGGAGCCCGGGCGCATAAAGTAGAAATCCAGAACTTCTACGGCGACGATGCCGCAGTCGATTCGTTTTATATCTGGGCCATTAGCTGGCCTCTCGATGAGCAAATCGGTACTTATACGGTTTATGCCTCGTTTGACGAAGGTGAAACATGGCATGTTCGGGACACGGTCGGTTCAGGCCCTGTTATTATAGCTTATCCTCCGGATACTTTATATTATGACATCGGTTTTCTTGATAGTTTAGTAATACTCGGGGGCCAGGATTTATTTGTCCAGATTCCAGACGTAAACACATGGGTTCCTTTCGTGAGCCCTGCTTATCGGATTCAGGACAGCCTGAATCCTATCACCCTGAATTTTCGGGATCGCGATCTTACGGTCGTGAAGGTTATTGACAGCAATATATTCATTGGCACTAACGGCGGGGGATTCGCCATTTCGCCTCCAAGCAGCGTATCATCCTACCACTGGGGCATCACTAAAGCAAATGCGGATCCGCTTGCCCCGGACAAAATATCTACGGTTCTGATCCCCAATCTGACCGGCAACTGGGTTACCGCCCTCGGTATTCAATATTTGCCGGATGGCGAGCCGCTGCTCTGGGCCACCGGTCGACCGGGTGACGGGTCCGGCAATCAAGCCAATGGAATATCCTTTCTTAAAATATATTCTCAAAACATTTGGAAGAAAGCTTATACCGGTTCGATCGGATGGAATTACGGCTTTAAAGACAGCACCGTATTTGCGGCCACGTCGGCGGGATTGCTATATTCAAATCTCGACACGACTATTTTCGGTGATATTGTTTGGGATACGGCCAGGATTTCGGGTCAACTGATTTCGAATACTCCGAATGTAGATTTTACGATCGATCAGGCGAGCGCTGTTTATGGTGCGAGAGTGATCGACGATCAACTCTGGGTGGGTACGGAAGACGGCGCCGCGGTTATTCCGATCGATATGTTCGGGACGAATAACTGGGACATTTTCCGGGTGAAGCCCGGCGATGAGTATTATGCCTACCCGGTGCCATTTTCACCGATCAGCCAGAGCTATGTTTATTTCAACTACCCCATGCCTCAAAACGGTGACGTAACCATTGAAGTTTACGATTTTGCGATGAACCTGGTAAAGACCGTTGTCCAGAACGAACCGCGTGTGGGCGGTGATGGGGTAGCTTATTCGACGGATTACTGGGATGGCCGCAATGGCCGGGGAGACATTGTCGCCGCCGGAATTTATTATTTCAAGGTTGAGACATCCAACGGTGACATTAACTGGGGCAAGCTCGCCATAATTCCGTAAGAGGTAAACATGAAGAAAATATTTTGCATATTAGTTCTGGTTTCGATGGCGACCTCACCGGCGGTTCTGGCGGCTGAGGATGGCGGCTATGCCGGGGCGCTGCTGCAGTTGTCGGTTCAGGCTCGCCCGGCCGGTATGGGCGGGGCCTTTTACGGATTATCCGATGACGGGTCGGCCCAGTATTTCAACCCGGCGGGTTTGTCGCAGATAACTCAAAAGACGTTTTCGAGCAGCTATCGCATCATGACCCTCGATCGCAAACTCGGATATATTTCAATGGTCCTTCCCACGCATCTTGAATCGGCTTTGGGGGTCAGCTGGCTTTATGCCGGGTACGGAGAAGTGACCGCCCGCAATCGCAGCGGCCGCATACTTGACCGGACCATATCATCCGAAGAACATTTATTCAGCGTAACGTTTGCCAAGCGGTTTGTGCCGTACCTGAGCGTGGGAACCAAGCTTGGATATTATTATAAAAAGCTGGCCAATATTGATGCCAATTCGATAGGCATAAATTTGGGGGGAATGCTGTTTGTGGATTCTTTGATGGAATACGGCTACATGGAAGACAAGCCGGTGCAGGATATTACGGTCGGCCTGGTTGTCCATAACCTTGCGGCCACATATCCCTGGACCACCAACGACTACTGGGAGAAGTACACCGACAATCCGGGCGTGACACAGAGCGATAAATTCCCGGTGCTGGTTGGATTGGGTGTGTCTTTCAAGACATTCAAGCGGAAACTCCTGACAGTGTTCGATGTTGAGAAAAACACAAAGCAGACTGCAAAAGTAAAATTCGGTGGCGAATATACGGTCGATAAACTGCTGCGTCTCCGCGCCGGTCTGAATCAGGGGCACGTGACGGCCGGCATGGGATTGTCTCAGCAGATTAATAATTTTATGCTGATGTTTGATTATGCCTTTTCTGCCGAAAAAGCTGATGAAGGAAGCGACCATATAATAAGCCTGAATTTGGTATTTTAAATTTATGAAACAAACATTGAAATTATTTGCCTGTATAGTAGCCTTAACGGCAATTTCTTCACCGGCCTTCGCATTGTCCGGTTTGAGATTATTGACTCTTGAATCCGGTGCCCGTCCGGCCGGTATGGGTGGGGCCTTTACGGCTGTCACCGCCGATCCATACTCAGCGGCTTTCAATCCGGCCGCTTCGTACGGGCAGGGTGGAATCAATGGCTCATTTTCGCACAATACGCACTGGCACGACGTGGCGATCGAAGCGGGTTACATTTCTTTTTCCAAACGCAATGCGACCTTCACGACCGGTGTGGTTGTCGGGCACGTCGAGGGCCTTCAGGGTCGAACGGATTCGGTCCCGTCGAGCACGTATTATCCGTTTGCGGCGCAGGATGTATCGATCAAGACGGGTGTTTCATATCAGTTCGGCGAGAAAGTAATCTTTGGTTTTATGGCCGGATGGATGATGGAAAAAATCGATATGTATACCGGTTCGGCGATAAATTTCGATCTTGGGGCCATATACAAATATAATTCGCAAATTCAAATCGGTGCGGCCGTGCAGAATTTCGGCTCGACCGTCAGCCTGCGCGAGGAGGATTTCAATCTGCCCACGACCTTCCGCCTGGGGGGATCGTACCGGTACGATAAATTCCTCGGGGCGCTTGATCTGGTTGTACTCGATGATTCCAAAATTGACAATTACAACATGCGCGTGCAGGTCGGTGGGGAATATGAAATTTATGACAATCTGCTCCTTCGCGGGGGATACCGTTTTAAATATGAAAGCAAGAATTTTTCGGCGGGGTTCGGATATAGGAGACGGAACTTCCGCATAGATTATGCCTTCCTGCCTTATTCCAATGAACTCGATGATTCGCATATTTTCAGTCTAACCTTCAACTATTAATAGGAGTATCCAAACAAGACTATGGCTAAGTATCGTATTGCGTGGATGCCGGGCGACGGTGTCGGCGTTGACGTTATGGAAGCGGCAAAAATCGTTCTGGATAAGCTCAATCCGGACGTTGAATACATTCCGGCCGACATCGGCTGGGAATTCTGGTGCAAAGAGGGCAATCCGCTCCCGGATCGCACCGTTAAAATTCTGAACGAGACCGATTGCGCTTTGTTCGGGGCGATCACCTCGAAGCCCAAAGAAGAAGCGGAAAACGAACTCGTGCCCCAACTGAAGGGCAAGGCGCTGACTTATTCTTCGCCGATCGTACGGCTACGCCAGGAGTTCAATTTGCGCACAAATTTGCGGCCGTGCAAAGCGTACGAGGGCAATCCGCTCAATTACAAAGAAGGCATCGA
>CAZMWI010000178.1:0-5708 GCA_964569945.1 uncultured Ignavibacteriaceae bacterium | reverse complement strand
CGACATGACAGACCTCAATACTGAATTAGCTATTCAGTATTAAAGTACTGCCGTTTAGGTTATGCCGGAGCAGCCGGGCCTGACAATTAGTCTTGACAATAACCGAAACGGCAGTACTTTAATACTGAATAGCTTATTCAGTATTGAGGTCTGTCATGTCGGCGAAAATCGGTTTTCTTTTTATAATATTACTGGTTTTTTTAACTTTTGCCCGGGAATCAACTGCGCAATCTGCGGCTACGGCTCGAATCAGGGTAACCGCGACAGTAGCTGCGCCGGTTGGTTTTTATGATAGTTTCGATGGACAGTCCGATGATTATGATGCTGACCGGGATACTGCTGTTGTCAACTTTTGTCATTCGGAACATACGGGGGTACTGGTTGAAATCAGCAATGACGACGGGATTATCAAGCAATACAGCTTTCCGGCCAAAACGCAGGATGAAAATTGCTCAGGAATCAGCACGGTTGACTTAAACTCGATTTCATTGGAGCGGGACGTTCTTTTTAATGATGATAATGCTAAACAAGATTCCTGTCTTATCACCCTGATATATTCAGAAAATTAGGATTCCGACCAAAAAAATATTGCCCTGATCGCATAAATTTCAATTATTTCTTATTATAACCTGGTGAACCGATATGAAAAAATTATTGATCGCGATCGGCATATTAATTTTGTTGTCTTTTTCCGAAGAAGCCTGCGCACAAAATGCCGTTGTAAACAATGATCTGACTTTCGGAGATGTCTTTCCGGGCATTCCGAAGACCATTTCCAAAACCACTCCCGGTTCGGCCGCGGAATTTTTCATTTCAGGAACGGCTGGATCAGAAGTGGCCATAGATTTCACGCTTCCAACCTATATGAATGACGGTGGCAACAATATGCAGATGGTTTTTAGAGATAACGACTGTGCCCTTGATACCAGCGCCACCCCCGATCAAACGAATCCCGGCAGCAATAATCTTGACCCATGGCATACCATTACCTATAGATTAGGCTCAAATGGTCTGACAATCTGGTTAGGTGGAACGATTGTTCCAAAGCTCTGGCAAAAAAAGGGGAGCTACTCGGCTGTCATTGTCTTGACCGTTGCCTATACGGGTAATTAGCCCGTAATTAGTATAAATTTAACGATTCAGTATCGGTCTTTCCCTCTTTGTTGCTTTGCCGTAAAATCTATTTCCCTTTTTTGGGATGAGGCATTCAAGAAAATTTCATATTTGACGATTATTCATCTATAGAAATAGACTTTAAACAAGTGAATAAAATATAGGGAAAATAGAGTAAAGGAGATGGCTATGCATTCCCATTCAAGGATGAACCGCATTTTCATTCGCCTGATAGTAATCATGGTGGCGTTGGTCGTCGTGGCGCCCGGATTATTAAAAGCGCAGGATGTGGCTGTCGGTCAGGCGACGGCAAACGTACTGGCCGTCCTGAGCGTTACAGCAACTCATGATCTGGCCTTCGGTGATGTCATGCAGGGTGTTCCCCATGTGGCTGACAAGACCGTCCTTGCCGACGCCGGCGTTTTTCAGGTTACCGGGGAAGGCGGGCAGGAAGTCGCCATGTATCTTCAGTTGCCCGATTACCTTTGGAATTCAACCAATACCGACCGTCTGGTCATTGCTTTCAGCGCTACCGACGCCGATATCGATACAACCGCAGCCGGAACTCCGGCAGCTCATGGTTTAGGTGCCGTTGTCGATCAAGATCCGCATGCACTTCCTGAGACGGCGCTCGGCGGGGCCGACAACATTCTCCAGATATTTCTCGGCGGCACGGTCCATCCGACCGTCGACCAGAGGGCGGCGGCCTATGATGCCGATATTGTCCTGACCGTTGCATATACCGGTAACTAGAAGTTTTAAAAGGTGGGAACAAGTAGTAGGAGATTCTAAGATGTTTTTCAGCAAAGAAATGAAAAAAGCATATATAATATTGGTAGCCATGGCAATAGCCTGTGCTCCGATGGCAGTGATGGCTCAGGACGTTTCAACCGGCCAGGCCACTGCAAACGTGTTGGCCGTTTTGACCGTCACGGCGACCCACGATCTGGCCTTCGGCGATGTCATGCAGGGCGTTCCCCATGTCGCTGACAAGGCTGTCGTTGCCGACGCCGGCGTTTTTCAGGTTACCGGGGAAGGCGGACAGGAAGTCGCCATGTATCTTCAGTTGCCCGATTACCTTTGGAATTCAACCAATACCGACCGCCTGGTCATTTCGTTCAGTTCCACCGATGCTGATATCGATACGACTGCAGCCGGAACTCCGGCGGTCCATGGAGCCGGCGCCATAGTTGATCAGGATCCGCACTATCTTCCTGAGACGGCTCTTGGGGGAGCTGATAATGAACTCCAGATATTTCTCGGTGGCACGGTTTTTCCGACTGTCGACCAGAGAGCGGCGGCCTATGATGCGGACATAATTCTGACAGTGGCCTATACCGGCAATTAATAAAATATAGTTGTCGGTTTGGCTAATATTGTTTTAATAGATTCCTTTAGGGCGTTCGCTGGAGCGAATGCCCTAAAGTGCGAAACAAAATATAGGATCAAAATAAGACATTGGATGAGGATACCATGGAGAGAAAATTATCCACCTCTCGGAGCGTAATTAATAATCGCGTCCGGGAAATTTTCGTTGCATTAGTATTTATTCTAATTTCATTTTCAAAATGCTTTTCAGGGGTCCTTGTTGCCCCGACAAGTGTCTTCATGTCGGAGTATGACCGCACCGGTCGCATTACCGTCCAGAACCCGTCAGACAAACCCAAAGAAATTTCGATTCACATCGCTTATGGCATTCCCGTCTCTGATTCTTTGGGCGATGTGCAGATTACGCTTCTGGATTCCGGGGTGACCGACCCACATTGTGCCATGGACTGGATTAAGGCCTTTCCGCAAAGAATCGTCCTTGCCCCCAATTCATCACAGGTAATCCGCTTGCGAGCCAATCCCCCCAAGGATTTGCCTGACGGCGAATATTGGGCGCGCATTGTGGTGCGTTCTCAGGAAGGTCAGACTTTCGTACCAACGGATGATGGTGGCGATAAGATCACGGCCAAGCTTAATATGATAATGCAAACAGCCATAACGCTGAAATACCGTACGGGAAATCTATTATCTAAATTGGAAGTCCTGAAGACCGATATACAGCAGATAGATTCATCCGTAATCGCTACCATATCGATGGCCAATCGTGGCAATGTATCCTATGTCGGAATATTGGCCTGCCGTCTTCTCGACGCCACCGGCAAGGAAATATCGAAGGATGACATGAGCCTCGCAGTTTATTATGAATTAACTCGTCGGATTGAGCTGCCTGTTAAAGGTTCTGGCTTTGTTCGTCCTTTTAAAGTGGCAGTATACATTAGTACCGACGGACGAACCGATATCGCTGACACTGATATGATCGCCGGAAATGTAGTGAATTATTCACTGCCGGTCCAATGAGGACTAACCATCAGTATGCAAAAACCCGATTTGAAATATTGGGGCATCATCCTGGCGATCATCGTCGTTCTGGCCGGCGGTATTTTTGCCGACCGGGCCGATGCTTCAATCGATGAAATCGTCATTCGATTCGAAGTTCCTCGTCTTCTCCAGAAAGATATCACCGCTCAGTACAGCAATGACCAGTTATATCTTCCGCTCGTGGAAATTTTCTCTTTGCTGGAGATTAATGTCAATGTCGATTCACAACATACTGTTTTTTCCGGCCAATATTTAAGCCAGGACAATCATTTCGAAATAAACGTTGCAAAGGGAAAAGCGCAATGCTCAGGGAAGACGATTTTGCTGGATAGCACCCTTTCGATTCTAACGCCCTCGGATTTATTTCTTCGATATGATCTCTATGATTCGCTGTTCAACCTCCAGATTTATTTCGATTTTTCTGAGTTGAGGGTTAATCTGCCGTTGAACAAAGATTTTCCGGCCTATCAGGTATTGACCCGTAAATTGGCGCATCAGAAATTGCTGGACGCCGAATCAGCGCAAAAAGATATTGCCCGAATCCCTCGTGAGAAAACTAAATTAGAGGGAGGCGTTGCCGACTGGGCCTTAACCGCCAGCCCTATCGGAGGAGGCAGCCATTATGGAAACGTTGGCATTGGCGGCATGGTTTTGGGCGGTGATTTGGCCGTTCGGGCATCCGCCGACAGCAAAAATGGCCTGATTACCGATCAGCTCGATTACCGGTGGCACTATTATTTCGAAAACAATAAATATATCTCGCGGGCCGAATTGGGTATGGTAAATACTTCCGGTTTAATCGGTAGAAATATTTAAGGCGCTCTTGTAACAAATCAACCCGAGATTGAACGCAAATATTTTGAGACCATAAATCTTGATGGCCATCTGGGTGCAGGCTGGGAAGTTGAGCTGTATGTCAATAATAAATTAGTCGATTTCACTTATACCGATCAAAATGGTGATTACAACTTTTTGGTGGATATTATTTATGGTTCATCGCGAATTCTGCTTAAGATGTTTGGCCCCGATGGTCAAATGGAGACGGAGGAGAAATATATAAGCGTCCCCTATAATCTTATCCCAAAAAATGACGTCGAATATACAGTTGCAGCAGGGACTTCCGGCAATTCAACCAACCAGGGTAAATATGGACAGGGGATGCTTTACTATGGAATTTTCAATAACCTCACGGCCGGTCTTAGCGGTGATGTCCCGGTCTCGACGGAAACCGGTGAAAAACCGGCCATGGCGGGAGACGTCACGTATCATCCCCTGGGAAATTTAATAGTCAACGGCTCCATCTCGCCGGGGAAATCGGCGCAATTTTCCCTGAATTTCTCCCAGCCGTCGACGGTCGGCATCAGTGCGAGTATCACCAAATATTATGAAAACAGCCTTAATAACAAGATGGGACAAATAAGCAACACACGGTTTTCGATTTCGTTACCTTTGAAATTCGCCAAGAGAAGTCTTGGTCTGAGATATCATCTGAGTTTTGATAAATATCGAAATTACACCCATACAAATATGAGTTATGGCTTCAACGGATCGATTTATAGATTCAATTTCAGTTATCTGGGCAGCTTTAAAACCATTAATTTTAATAGCCGTGTGGAGCGGGAATTGACCAGTCAGCTGATATTGTCGAGCAACCTGACGCGGTTCATTCGACCGCAGGTAAGAATAAATTATAATCATGATCAGAATAAACTTACCTCCGTTGCTCTGTTTCTTTCCAAAAGAATCTTCAGGATGGGACAGGCCTCCTTTTCGTTTGACAGAAATTTGCAGACGCAAAGCAATATTATCATGTTTTCAATAAGCCTGTTTACCGATTTCGCCGAATTTTCGACGAAGGCGCACTCATTCTCCGGGCAATTATCGATAAGTCAGGTACAGCGCGGCTCTATTCGCTTTGACCAATGGGATAAGGCCTTCAAATTCGATCGCAGAAACGGTCTCGGTTTTGGGACAGCCAAAATCTGGCCATTCCTCGACCAGAATTATAACGGTGTTCGCGAAGAGGGTGAACCGCTTCTCCCCGAATTGCGGGCCAAAGTCGGCGGCTCCTCGGGCAAGAAATACGGAGACGGACAGCTGTATTATTATGATGGACTTCGGGCCTACAACCAGTATACCGTCCAGATCGATCCCTATAGCCTGGATAATCCCCAATTGCAGCCCGCCCATGAAAATTTCCTTGTGACGATTAACCCCAACACTGTTTC
>CAZMWI010000177.1:0-5908 GCA_964569945.1 uncultured Ignavibacteriaceae bacterium | reverse complement strand
CGGTCACCATTCCTGTTTCCACGTTCCAGAACGTGATGAAGCAGTTCGACCAGGCTGCTGCGCGCCTTAATATCGAAAAAGGCCTCCTCGAATTCCTGAAATATCCGACGCGCAGTACTATCGTCAAGTTGCCGGTTCCTATGGACGACGGTCGGTTCGAAATGTTTACCGGATATCGCGTCCAGCATTCGATTGTCCGGGGACCGGCCAAGGGTGGTATTCGGTATCACCCCGATGTTTCTCTCGATGAAGTTCAGGCGCTGGCGTCGTGGATGACATGGAAATGCGCCGTGGTCAACGTCCCGTTCGGGGGCGGCAAAGGTGGTATTACCTGTGACCCGAGCACTATGTCCAAAGGAGAACTGGAACGCCTGACCCGTCGCTATACCGCCAGTATTTTCGATATAGTCGGCCCGGAAAGCGATATTCCCGCTCCCGATGTCAACACCAACGAAGAAACGATGGCGTGGTTTATGGACACCTATTCAATGCACGCGCGCAACACGGTAACTTCGGTCGTAACTGGCAAGCCGATTTCGTTAGGCGGCTCGCTGGGTCGGCGCGAAGCGACTGGTGCCGGGGTGGTCATCACGACCCGAGAGGCAATGAGGCACCTCGGAATAAATCCGTCGAAAGCCACCGCATCGGTCCAGGGCTTCGGAAACGTCGGATCGATCTCAGCCATGTTTCTGGAGAGGCTGGGTGTGAATGTCACCCACGTGTGCGACGTCTACGGCGGCTTGTATAAGAAAGATGGAATTGATATCGCCGGTTTGATGAAATATGTTAAGCAGACCGGGCGGATAGTCGGATTTCCGGGTGCCGAGCCGATCGACAGGAATGAAATATTGTATGCCGACGTCGATATCCTGGTCCCGGCAGCGCTTGAAAATCAGGTCACCGAAGAAAATGCCGGTGACATACAGGCTAAAATTATAGCCGAAGGCGCCAACGGACCGGTCACTCCCGATGCCGATCCGATTCTGCAGGAAAAGAACATTTTGGTCATCCCGGATATTTTGTGTAACGCCGGGGGCGTGACCGTATCGTATTTCGAGTGGGTTCAGGACCGCCTTGGCTATTTCTGGACCGAAGAAGAAGTTAATTCGCGGCTGGAACGGTTTATGGTCAGTGCGTTTAACGACGTATTGAAAGTAGCCGTGGATAATAACGTGCACATGCGCATGGCGGCATTTATGGTCGGTATACAAAGAGTCGCCGACGTGGTTATGCTGCGCGGGATTTACGCATAGAGAGATTCGCATATTATGGATATGGTGCAACAAGCCCTGTTGTCTTTGCCGGTATTGCTTTTGAGTCTGACAATTCATGAGTTCTCGCACGGGTACATTGCCTATCGCTTCGGCGATTCGACCGCCAAAGACGCCGGGCGGCTGACCCTTAACCCGCTCAAACACCTGGACCTGTTCGGCGTGCTGGTGTTTTTCATCTCGCAGTTTAGGTTCGGTTGGGCCAAGCCGGTGCCGGTAAATCCTTATAATTTAAGAAATCCGCGCGTCGCTGATTTCTGGGTTTCCGCCGCCGGGCCGATTTCCAATATCGCGCAGGCCTTTGTTTATGGACTGCTTTTCCGCTTTGTCAATGGCGGCACGCTGAATGTCCCGCACGCGGTTCTTTACTTTTGCTTCTATGGGGTGACCATCAACCTGACGCTGGCGTTTTTCAACCTGATCCCGCTGTATCCTCTGGATGGCTCGCATATGCTTAAAAATATTCTGCCTCCGGAAATGGCGATGAAAATGTCCCAGGTCGACCGCTTCGCACCGTTTCTGCTGATACTTCTTGTCATTATGGGTGGTATCTGGTTCGTGATCGGGCCGTTCGTTCAGCCGATTGTCCATCTGTTTACGGGGGTGCATATATAATTAGATGAGAATGTCAGGTATCTCCATAATTATCTTGATAATGCTGGCGATCGGTCAGGCGCTGACGGGCTGTGCTACGGCTCATCGCAAGATAAACGTTTCAGCGCCGGAACAATCGACGTTCACACTTAAGCCGGGCGCGGGCGATGCCTATCTTTTCGATGTCAAAATAAATGACCACGGCCGCAAGCGTTCGACCCGGCTCGATATTTATGTGAAGCCCGATACTATGGCCATGTTTGCGCGGGCTTATCTCGGCAAAGGAGCGCTCAAAGCACTGATAACCAAAGATCAATCGCTGGTTTATTTTCCTACCGAAAACGAATACTACCGGGGTCAATTGAGCGATTTTGTCAACAAAGACTGCATCCGCAATATGGAGCTTGAGCGAATATTGATCGACCTGTTTTTCAAGCGACCGGTCAAGTTCGATTTCGATTCGACCAATTTTTATGTGGTTGTCGAACATGAATCGCGGGAATCATGTCGTTACAAGCTGGTTTCGAAAATGTGCGAAAAATCGCTGGAAGTAGAATATGAACTGCGCGATGGTCGCTATCTACCGGTCTTCCTTGGCTTTGCGGCGGATGACGGCTCGATAAAAATCGACGCCAAAAGACGCACGCAGAGTCTTAACATAGATATTCCACAAGAAAAATTTTCCCTGTCGGTTCCGGGCGATGCCGCCGCCATCGAACCTTAGGCTTTATTGCCGGTTGACATCGGACTCTCATTACGTTTATTTTATAGGTTTATATTAAGTTGAAGAATTTGGAATTACATGCATTTACTCTGGCGCACGTTAGCTTCACTTAAGCCGTACTGGAAACGGCTGGTAGTGGCCTCGTCGTCGGCCGCCATACACGCCATTTTGGGCGGGCTGTTCGTGTGGATGGCCGGGCCGCTATTGATGACTTTGTTTGCCGTCAGCGATATCGGCATCCCCGGCATGAATAACGGAACCGCGACCGAACAGACGACGACTCAATCTCAACCGGAACAAACCGTCAAAAAGAACCCGGCCGATTTCGATTTTTTGGTCAAGACCAAAAACAATCTCAAAGAAGCCGTGCACAAGTTCGTCACCGGCCCGACTCGTCGCGATACGCTGTTAAACCTGTGTATGCTGATTTTTGCGATCGGCGTGGTTTCCAATATCTTCGGGTACCTTCAGGGCTTTTTCATGGCTTACGTGCAGGAGTCGGTAATTCGGGATTTTCGAAACAGACTTTTCGATAAGTACCAGGAGTTATCCCTGAGCTTTTTCCACCACCGGCGCACCGGTCATCTGATCTCGCGGGTTACTAACGACGTCGTTGTTTTAAATTCAGCGGTTGATCTTGGCTTCAACAGCCTTGTGGCCGATTCGTTAACCGTAATTCTGCTGGCCGGCTTTCTGGTTTTGTTATCGTGGAAGCTGACACTTCTGGCGGCGGTGGTTCTGCCGCTGGTGTTCAGCTTTATCTGGTTTATGGGTAAGAAGCTCAGGAAGTATTCGGCTCGGACGCAGGAGAAAATGGCCGATGTCAACGCCGTACTAGAGGAAACCGTAACCAATATCAGGATTGTCAAAGGTTACGCGATGGAAAACTTCGAGAAGAAAAAGTTTTTCAAATCGACGGGGGAGTATTTCAAATCGCTGGTGCGTATGGCCCGTGTCCGCAATCTGGCCAGCCCGGTTAACGATACCTTGATTATCGCAACCGGGATGCTGATTTTATTGTACGCCGGGACTAAAATTCTCGAAGGCGGCGGCGAGATGGATGCCGGGGATTTTATGACGTTCATCATCGCTACGTTCGCCCTGATCAAGCCGACCAAATCGCTTTTGTCGATTCATATTAGGATACAGGAAGGTATGGCCGCGTCGGAGAGGATTTTTAATATCCTCGACGCCCCGGTAACGGTTATCGAGCCGTCAAACGCCCGGGTAAAGAAAAACTTCAAGGAATCTATAGTCTATGGGAACGTGAGTTTCGCCTACACGCCGGGTGAACCAGTTTTGAAAGATGTTTCGTTCGAGGTTAAACGGGGAGAAGTGGTGGCGCTGGTCGGGCCGTCGGGGGCCGGTAAATCAACGCTATTCGACCTGTTGCCTAGGTTTTATGACCCGGTCAAGGGCCGGATAATGATCGATGGTGAAGACTTGCGTGAATTGAGCCTGGCTTCTTTGCGCGGCATGCTGGGGATCGTGACGCAGGAGACGTATCTTTTCAACGATACCATCCGCAATAATATCGCGTACGGCATGAACGGTCTGCCTCAGGCTGAACTAGAAAAAGCATCGGTCGCAGCTCGGGCACACGATTTCATTGCAGAATTCGAAGACGGTTACGAAACGTTGGTCGGTAATCGCGGGGTCAGACTGTCCGGCGGGCAGAGGCAGAGAATTGCCATCGCGCGGGCACTTCTGAAGAATCCACAGATTTTGATCTTTGATGAAGCCACGTCGGCACTCGATACCGAATCCGAGCGGCTGGTGCAGGAAGCCATCGATGGACTTATGGCCAACCGGACCGTGCTGGTCATCGCGCATCGTCTGTCGACGATAAAAAATGCCGATCATATTCTGGTCATGGATAAGGGTAAAATACTGGAGACAGGGACCCATCAGGAACTGATGCAAAATGAAGGATTGTATCACCGGCTTTATATGATGCAATTCAAGGATCAGGAGGGAATTTGAGCACACTGCTTAAAAAACTCAAACCGCTGGAAATAGGCGGTAAGAAATTTTTGCTGAGAGTTTTTTCAGCGATTCTTAGTTGCCGGATTCGTGGTCAGTATGACCCGTCCGGGCGGCAGTGGAACAAGGTCCTTTTGATCAGGCACGAAAAAATCGGTGATGTCATCATTGCTCTGACACTTGTCGATGAAATCAAGAAGCATTTCCCGGATTGCAGGGTGTCATTTATGGTTTCAAAGCAAAACGCCGTTGTTGTCCGCAACGATCCGCGCTTCGATAAGATTTTTATTTTTAAAAAGTCGCTGAAGGTAGACTTGCGAATGGCGCTGGCGGCGCGTCGCGAGAAATTCGATTGTGTCATCGACCTGATTACTCACGATTCAGTGACGTCGATGCTCCTGACCCGATTTTGCGGTCCCAAAGCCATTAAGGTTGGAATAGGCAAAAGCGATCATCAGGATTATTACACCCTGCACCTGCCTCACCCGCTTCGAAACACCGATCGGCATATATTAGAATTCCATCTCGATCTGGTAAGGGTCCTCGGCGCGGAACCGTCGCGGCCCGGACGATATGTGCCGCTGTATTTAAATGACACTGCGAATGAAAAGGCTAAGGAGTTTTATAACTCGCTGAATTTGACCGACGAGTTGAAGATTGGATTGAACATATCCTCCGGTGAACCGACCCGCAACTGGGGCGCTGACAATTTTGCCGTCCTCGCGGGAAAATTGCTTGAACGATTGGAAAATTCAGAACTGATCATTATCACCGCGCCTCATGAGTACGATCTGGGTCTGCAAATAAAAAATAGTCACAACCACAGGGTTCATATAGTTCCACCGGGATTGGATTTTATAGAGATTTCGGCGGTCATAAGGGATCTTGATATGCTTGTATCTCCGGATACATCATTGGTGCACGTCGCCGGGGCATTTGCCGTGCCGGTGGTGGCTTTGTACCGACGATTCATGGATGAGTACAAGTTCTGGCGGCCGCCGCATCAAAAGTCGGGGGCGGTGCTTTCGGAAAATGAAATGGACGTTTTTGATATCACCGTTGACAGGGTCATGGATGAAATTTTGAAAGTAATTGACGAATTCAATCTTATGAAGCAATTGGCGGGTTCCGTGGCGGATAGTGCATCGGGAGATTGAAAAACAGGAAGAGCGAAAGCGCGAATTTGAATGAAATCACTTTTGAAAAAACTCAAACCTCTGGAAATAAAATTAAAAAAGACTCTGGTTGTTGTCATCTCGTATTTTCTTAAGAGATCATTGAGAAAAATTGAAAAGCCGGATTTTACGCGGCCTCTTAAACTCCTGTTTGTCCGGCA
>CAZMWI010000176.1:0-6011 GCA_964569945.1 uncultured Ignavibacteriaceae bacterium | reverse complement strand
CGGCAACACCGGTACCTACAACTTCCGCCTGATCTTCCGCCGCACCATCGACTGACCCGAAGTCAACAGAAGCCCAACGCATTAGTCTTTTCCACCACAGCACAAGCTTTTGCACATTGTATAATTCACCATAATCGACCATTATTCTTATAGTTACACCAACCAACCCCCAATATCCCCAACATTTTATCCACATATTAAAAAATATTTGGCACAAACCGCTTGACTTTGCGTATAATTAACCGTATAGTTAAACTAAACGGTTAGTTATTAGAATATGAGCGAACAAGAACAAAATTCACCGGAACAAAAGCCCAAAGGATCGGCCCAGGTCATTCTCGACGCCGCTCGCGACGAATTCGCCGAATTCGGCCTCGACGGGGCCCGCGTGGACCGCATCGCCGAGCGCTCCGGCGTCAATAAAGCCATGATCTACTACCATTTTGGCTCCAAAGAGAAGCTCTATCAGGCGGTTATCGACGAACATTTCGGCCAGATCGCCGCTTTTGCCGCCGCTCAGGAGTTCGATGCCGCCGATCCGGCCGCCGTCATCGAAAAAGTCGCGGCATATATGAACGCCCTGTTCGCCGAACGCCGCTCGTTCGGACCGATATTCCTGCGCGAGGTTGCCGCGGGCGGCGACCGTCTCAAAGACAGCCTGACCCGCATAATCCGTGAGTCCGGCGTCACCGCGCGCTTCAAAAGCCTGCTCGCCTTAGGTCAGGCTTCCGGGCAGTTCCGCGAAATAGATATCAAACATGCTATCGTTTCGTTTCTGGGCATGAACATATTTTACCAGCTTATGGCTCCGGTAATAAACCGGGTATGGGAGATAGATGATGAAGAAAAATTCCGATCCGAAAGACCGCAGGCCGCGGCAGATCTCTTTCTACACGGCCTCATTAAGTAAGTACATTATATTACTGATTGTACTATTGACCTCGGCCCCGCTGCACGCGGAGAATTTGAAACTGACGCTCGACCAGGCCATAGCGAAAGCTCTGGATCATTCGTACACAATTAAATCCGCCGCCCACGATTCCGCCGGTGCCCGTCAGCAACTGAAATCGGCGCAGGCCGACCGCTTTCCGACTCTGTCGCTCGACGCCGTATCTTTCGCGGTTAATAAATTGCAGTCTTTCAATGTCCCCGTCCCCAACGGGCCGTCAATCGAACTCGGCTCTAAAAAGACTTATCAAGCCGATTTCAAATTAAGCGTCCCGTTGTTCACCGGCGGCAAAATCAGCGGCAACATCGGACGCTACCGCGCCGTCACCGACGCCGCCCGTGCCAATGTCGAAACCCATCGCCTTGAAACCGGATACCAGACCCGCCGCGCCTATCTGGGCCTAATGCTGGCCGATGTAACACTTAAATCCGTGCAGGCTTCACAAAAACGTTTGGACATAATCAAGACCGACATACAAAACCTTTTCGACAACGGTCTGGCCGACTCGACCGATATTCTGGAAACCGACCTGGCCTACCAAAAAATACTCCTTCAGGCCGACTATCAAAACACCGCCCGTACCAACGCCGTCGCCGCGTTGAACAAACTGCTCGGCAATCCCGAGTCGGACAATATTGTACTATCGGAACCGCTGCGCGATCCGCCCGCGACCGTCGCGCCGATGACGCCCGATGAAAAGATCAAACGTCCGGAGCTCGCGGCTCTTCGCGCCAAAGTGGACGCCGCCCAAAACGTCTCGCGCCTGGCCACCGCCGATTATTTCCCCAATCTCAGCGCTTACGGGGGCTATTCGGTCGGCAAGCCCAACAAAGATCTCTTCAACAAAACCTGGAACGACTATTTTTCGGTCGGCCTGGCGCTGAACTGGTCATTCAACCTCGGCGGCAAAAAACTGCACAACAAATCCGCCGCTGATCAGACGGTGCACTCGATAGAAATGACCCTGAATGAAACCGAGGACGCTTTCGCACTCATGGCTAAAACCGCCCGCGAGAAACTTCGGTCCGCCCTGACCGCTTTCAATATATCCGCCAAAGAATACGACATCGCCAAACGTCAATATGCACTCGCACAGCAGCAACAGAAAGCGGGGAAGATGTCGGTCAACCGGTTATTGGAAAAAGAAGAAGACCTGCGCGTCGCCGAACAGGCCTACGAAGCATCGAAAATAAATTATTACCTGGCACAGACGGAACACTATTTCGCCGTCGGCTCGGATAAAATCTACGGAGGAATGAACGATGAACTATAAAACGGTTACGGCGCTTCTGGCGCTGCCGCTTGTACTACTGGCCTGCAGCGACAATAACGGTACTATCGGGGGTTCCGGGATGATCGAGGCGACCGAAATCACGATTTCGTCACAGGTCGTCGGCAACAGCAAAATCCTTCACTACGATGAAGGCGATACGGTCAGCACCGGTGACACCCTGGCCGTCATAGACACCGTCAATACTATTCTGGCCCTGGATCAGGCCGATGCGGCTTATAGGGCCGCCGCATCCAAAAAGAACATGGCCTCAATAGCCATCGAACAGGCCGAACAAAATTATGCGTTAGCCGAAAAAGAATTCAACCGCGTCAAAGCACTCATTACCAGCGGCTCGGCCAATCAGCAGCAGTACGATAAAGTCGAAAACGCTTTTACACAAGCCGACCTTAACCGCAAGCAAGCCAAAGCGACCCTGGCTGCCGCCAAGGCCGACATGAGCCGCATCGAGGCCCAGCAAGCGGTTCTGATGAAGCAACTCAGTGACTGCTTCCCGACCGCCCCGCACAGCGGCACCATAACCGCCAAGTACATCGACGCCGGTGAATTGGTCACGCTCGGTAAGGCCATATACAAAATCGGCGTGCTCGATTCGGTCTGGGTGAAAGTGTACTTACCGCCCGGCGACCTGACCAAAATCCAGCTCGGAGGAGAAGCCTCGGTCGATCCCGAGGACGGCCGCACCCAGCCGCTCAAGGGAACCGTCACCTGGATATCGTCCGAAGCCGAGTTCACCCCCAAAAACGTGCAAACCAAAGAGGCCCGCGCCGACCTGGTCTATGCCGTAAAAATAACCATCCTCAATTCCGGCGGCGCGCTCAAAGTCGGCATGCCGGTCTCGGTAACGATTCCATGAGCCTTGTCGAAATACAAAATTTCAGCCGTTCCTACGGCAAACTTAAGGCCGTCGATAATTTCAGCCTGACCGCCGAGCAGGGTAAAATCCTCGCTCTGGTCGGACCCGACGGCGCCGGCAAGACGACCATATTCCGCGCCGCCTGCGGATTGCTCGGATTCGACGACGGTACTATCACCATCGCGGGGTATGACGTCAAGATGCAGTTCGACCAGATCAAACCGGTCCTCGGCTATATGCCGCAGAACTTCTCGCTCTACCCGGACCTGTCGGTCGAGGAAAACCTGTCGTTTTATGCCGGTCTGTTCGGGCTGTCACGACAGCATTTCGAAGAAAAGAAACAGTACTTATATAAATTCTCCAACCTCGGGCCGTTCGCCGACCGCCGCGCCGAAGCCCTCTCGGGCGGCATGAAACAAAAGCTCGCCCTGAGTTGCAACCTCATCCACGACCCGAAGGTATTAGTCCTCGACGAACCCACCACCGGCGTCGACCCGCTGTCCCGACGCCAGTTCTGGGACATCCTTAAAAAGCTGCGCGATGACGGCTCAACCATCATCGTCTCGACCCCGTACATGGATGAGGTCGCGCTCGCCGACCGCTCGATCTTCATTTTCGGCGGCAAAAACATGGCCGAGGGGACACCCGACGATCTGACTTCTCTGTTCGAGGGCCGCGTCTACCGTCTCAACTCCCTGCCGTCAATAGATCAGATAGAAAAACTGAACAATTCCGCCGGTCTGTCCGCGCGGCGCTTTGGAAGCACCATGCACCTCTACGTCGACCCGCAGCACAAAATTTCCGATTACGGCGCCGAATTCTCCGGTCTCGGCTTTAGCGCCGATGCCCTCAGTGAAATCCGGCCCGACCTCGAAGACACCTTTATACAACTGATGGATAAAACATGAGCGATGCCGTTATCATAAAAGACCTCACCCGACGATTCGGAGAATTCACCGCCGTCAATCAGATCAGCCTGACGGTTAAAAAAGGTGAAATCTTCGGCTTTCTCGGTGCCAACGGAGCGGGGAAGACGACCGCTATCCGCATGCTCTGCGGACTGCTCCTTCCAACCTCCGGCGAAGGACGAGTCAACGGCTTCGATATATATAAGGAAAACGAAAAAATAAAACGCTCGATCGGATATATGTCCCAAAAATTCTCCTTGTACCCCGACCTGACCGGCAAGGAAAACCTCCAGTTCTACGGCTCAGTATACAGACTGCCTCCGAAACAATTAAAAAAGAAAATCAACGAAATGGTCGAACGCCTCAACCTCGGCGAATTTGTCGGCCGCCTGGCCGGTTCGCTCCCGGTCGGATGGCGGCAAAGACTGGCTCTGGCTGCTGCCTTAATGCACGAACCGGAAATCCTTTTCCTCGATGAACCGACCGGCGGCGTCGATCCCATTTTCCGCAGGCGTTTCTGGAACATATTGTACCATCTGGCCGAGTCCGGCACGACCCTGTTTGTCACCACACACTATATGGACGAAGCCGAATTCTGCGACAGAATCTCCATCATGCACCACGGACGTATCATCGAAATGGGCCAGCCCCGCGAACTGATCGAAAAGCACGGCGAAAAAGACCTGCAGGAAGTGTTTATCAAGCTGATTTCCCGCGAGGAAGCCCATGTCTAAAATACGCTACATCGCCGTCAAAGAATTCCGCCATATCCTACGCGACCCGCGTTCACTTTTCATCGCCATCATGATGCCGATATTTATGACGCTCCTCTATGGTTACGCCGTCAATCTCGACATAAAAAATATAACCCTCGGCGTCCTTGATTACGATCATTCCTTCGAGTCCCGCGAACTGGCTAACAAGTTTTATAACTCCGGGTATTTCTTCCACTCCGACGAGGAACCGTCGCTGTCCGATCCGGAAAGAGTCTTAAAAACCGGCGATGCCAACGCCGTACTTATCATAAAGCCCGGCTTTGCGGACAAAATCGAATCGATCCGCTCCAATCCGGCTTCGCTTTACGGAAGCAGCGACGTCTACGATATCGGTTTGCTGCTCGACGGAGCCGACGCCAACGTCGCCGCCGCCGCCGGAAGCTACGCCGCCATAATCGTCAACGAATACCTCGCCTCGCAGCTGCCGCCCGGTATAGAATTTCCCGGTGTGGAAATCTCGCCCCAGGTGCTCTACAACCCGGACCTGAAATCCTCGCATTTCTTCGTCCCCGGCCTGATTGCAATTATTCTGATGATGATTTCGGCCCTGCTGACCTCGGTAACCATCGCCCGCGAAAAAGAAACCGGCACGATGGAACAGCTCCTGACTTCACCGGTTACGGCCAAACAAATTATTATTGGAAAAGTCATGCCATACATTGGCCTGGCCTTTCTCGACGGCTTGTTAATCCTCGCGTTCGGCGTCTTTCATTTCGGGGTGCCGTTCAACGGATCGGTTATTCTCCTGATGATTTTCATGGGTATATATATCGTCGCGGCGCTGTCTCTGGGTGTACTTATCTCGACCATTGCCGACAGTCAACAGGTGGCGATGATGGCCGCCGTCATGGTTACCGTGCTGCCGTCGGTGATGCTGTCCGGCTTTATCTTCGAGATAAAAAATATGCCCTTTATATTGCAGCAGATAACCCGTATCGTGCCGGCGACGTACTTTCTGGTAATCATCCGGGGCATAATGCTCAAAAGCTCCGGCCTGGCCGAACTCTGGCCCCAGGCGGCAACCTTGATATTAATAACTATTGTCCTGCTGACCGCAGCCACCAAACGCTTTAAACTGAAAATCGGTTAAACCATGATACAGACAATCGTTGCACTGATCATAAAAGAATTCAGGCAGGTCTTGCGAGATCCGATTATGCTTAGGCTCTTATTCATTATGCCGCTCGTACAACTGCTTCTGCTGGGTTATGCCGTCTCGACCGACGTCAAA
>CAZMWI010000175.1:0-6025 GCA_964569945.1 uncultured Ignavibacteriaceae bacterium | reverse complement strand
CGACCTGTGCCGCGAGCTCGTCGCGGCCGCGACGCGGCCGGTACTCGGGGTCGGCGCGGGCGCGTTTGCCTTCGCCTACGGTTCGGGAGACTACGGCCCGGCACGCTGGATGCAGCCTCATAATTTATATATTCAGTGTTTGGCGGAAACCGGCATTATCGGATTCTTTGTCTGGTTCGGTATCTTCATCCGTAATTTCGCCAAGAAACTTATGCATCTGTCATCATTGGGATTGGCCTATAGTGACATTTACTGGATTCGGGTGTTTAGTATCGGGTTTTTGATATCGATGATCGCCCTGGCGATCTCGGGTATGTTCTCTCATAATTTATATAGATACACCTGGTATTTGATGGCCGGATTGGCAGTGGTGCTGGACAAGTTCGCGTCGGATTACATGGAAGATAAGGAAATCGAAATAGAAAACATCCCGCAGGCCCGGGAGGCGGTATAGGTATATTATGAGTAGTATACATACGGAGTTGTTTAATACGTATCTTCGGGCTCGCTCACTTCTCGAGGGCAATCCGAGATTTTATATTCTTAAAGACCTGATGAAAGAGCAGTGGCTCGATCCTGGAGAACTCGATGTAATACGGCTTAATAGACTTCAGTCGCTGATCGGGCAGGCTCTGAAATACTCCCGGTATTATCAAAGCAAGTTGCACGGTCTTCTGGATAATCCGCAGGATATAAGCGATATTTCTCAGTTGTCGAAACTCCCGCTTTTGAAACGAGAGGACATTCAGGACAATTACGACGGTATTTTTTGTCCCGGACGGCCGGGTGTATATAAGGACATGACCGGCGGATCGACCGGTGTGCCGGTGCACTTTTGCCACGATGGCTTTTATAAATCGTACTCGGATGCATGCGATATGTTCTACCTGACCTGGCTGGGACTCAAACGCGGTGACCCGACCGCCATCCTCTGGGGTGCGGAGAGAGATTTCCCCGACCTGTCGATCAGGGATACGATTAATATTAAGTACATGGAAAGAATACGCTACCTGAACGCCTTCAATGTAACCGAGGCTATACTCGACAATTTTCTAAGAGAGCTGCAAAGCTTCAATCCGGCATTCATATACGGCTATTCGTCGTCGCTTCACATGGCGGCAAGATATATTCTGAAGACCGGAAAGTACAGAATCAAGCCGACCGCCGTCAAATCCTCGGCCGAGATGCTTTACGACTATCAACGGCACGACATTCAGGAAGCATTTGGAGCACCGGTTTATAATTTCTACGGGTCGCGTGAAATAAATAATCTCGCTGCCGAGTGCCCCAGGTTCGAGGGACTGCACGTGCTTGCCTCGGGCCGCATAATCGAGATTGTCGATGAAAATGGACGGCCACTGCCGCCCGGAGAGGTCGGCCTTATAGCTATCACCGACCTGACCAATCTCAGTTTTCCTTTTATTCGTTATATCACGGGCGATACTGCCCGACTGAAAACCGAGCGCTGTTCCTGCGGGCGGACTTACCCAATGCTGGATGAAATCACCGGGCGCCAATACGATATCGTGGTGTTGAACGGGAATAACATCTACGGGCATTTTTTCACCAGCCTGATTTTCAAGAATCCCGACGTCAGGCAGTTTCAGGTCGTGCAGGAAAACGAAAACAAGGTTACGATAAAAGTCGTGATTCCGAAACGTACGCTCGACACAGAAATGATAAGAAAAAGAGTGAACGAACAGGCCGGAACGAAAGTGGACGTCAATTTTGAATTTGTCGACGACATACCGGTATTGAGTTCGGGCAAATTCCGTTTTATCGTGAACGATACCGTCAAAAGCCTGAGGGATTAAGCAAGTGTCGTTTTTTTTGGACAAATTGGGTCATCTTGGGCAGCGTGCCAATGCAATCAGGCAGGGGACGAGCATTCGATATAAATTTGCGCGCCAGATTCAGAACAGCCTTATAAAATCGAGCGACCAGCTCCTGGCCGAACAACTGGAAAGACTGAAACAGATAGTGACTTATGCTTACGATCATTGTCCATGGTACAAAGAAGAATTCAGCCGGGTGGGATTTGAACCCGGTGATTTTAAAGACTTTGTCGATATCGCCGGTTTACCCCTGTTTACAAAGGAAACTATGGTTCAACACCCCGAGAAGTTTCTGTCGGATGCGTTCAGCGCCGAGCAAAGGCATGAAGCGTCGACCGGCGGGACGACCGGCCTGGTATTCAAATTTTATCGGGATAGTATGAGCCAGGAATACCGTCGCGGGCTGGAACTCGCTCTTGCCCGATACTATGGCTGGAAAGACGGCCAGTGGCAGGGATGGCTCTGGACGGCGACTCAGGATCTTATCGAACGGGATACATTTAAGCTAAAATTACGAAACAATCTGGTTGACCGGACGTACTGCATGGATTCCAAAGCTATCGGTGATGAATCATACCGCGAATTCGTGCAGCTTACTTTAAAGTACAAACCGACGTTCGTGTCAGCCTACCCGTCGCTGGCTTACGAGCTGGCGGAAAAAATCGAGAAGGGGCTTGTCCCTCCGATGCGTGTCGGCGTCGTGTCGGTTACAGCCGAGCCGTTTTATGAATTCCAGCGGCAGAAAATAGAATCAGTCTGGGCCGATCACGTATATTCCCGATATGGGACGCGGGAGTTCGGTATGGCCGCAATCGAATGCCCGGAAAAGAATGGTCTGCATATTATAACCGACAGTGTTTTTCTGGAGACTGCCCACGATGAGGACGTGCCGCCCGATTTGGGCAGCATTCTCGTGACCGATCTGCATAACCGGGCGATGCCGTTTATCAGGTATCGCGTCGGCGATTTTGCCCGAATTGATTCATCCCCGTGCACCTGCGGAATAAATTCTCCGAGATTGGTCGATCTTCGAGGTCGTGAGTTGGATATTATCTGGCGGCCCGACGGAACCGGCATCATTGGATTCCACTGGATAATTCTTATAACCAAGGCTGAGCTCAAGGCCAAGCTGCAGGTAATTCAGACGGAAATCGACAAGATAACCATAAAAATAGAGGGAAGAACGGCCGACCACCGCCGGGAGATTGAAACCTTGAAAAATCTTATCAGGCAGGAGTTCGGTGAGGTTTTTTCGACAACCTTCAAAGAAACCGATGAAATAAAGAGAGCACCGTCGGGAAAATATCAATTTATAATATCAAATGTAAAAAAGCCGACATAAGATAAAATATAGCCGAGGCTAATTATGTCAAAAATTGGAAATATAATCGGTAGTTTGGCCCAGAAAGCGGTTTCCGCGAAAAGGGGAGACACCGCTCGATATGCATTCGCCAAACAGGTGGCGGAGAATATGGGCAAATCGTCGGACCAGTTAGTGTCCGAGCAGTTTGCGCATCTCGTTAAAATAATCAGGTACGCCTATAATAATTGTCCCTGGTATAAAAAGAAGTTCGATTCTGTAGGCTATCAAATTGGCGATATCAAGGATTTTTCCGACATCGCCCGCCTGCCGATTCTGACCAAAGACGATTTACGACATGATATAGAAAGTCTTCTGTCGAAGGCCATCCCGCGTTCGGAAATGGCAAAGAATGTTTCCGGCGGCACGACCGGTCAACCAGTGCCGTTTTACAGGGAAAGGCTGTCACAGGATTATAAGCGTGGAATAGACCTGGCGCTGTTCCGTCACTACGGCTGGAAAGACGGTGAATGGCAGGGCTGGCTCTGGGCGGCACCGCGCGATATGGAAGAAACCGAGACGATTTCCGAAAAACTAAAAAACCGTCTGGCCGAAAGAATTTACTGCCTCAACGTAAAACGCATCAATAATGAATCGTACGAAGCTTTCGTCCACGACACGAAAAAATACAAACCGGCGGTTGTTTCCGCGTACCCGTCGCTGGCTTATGAATTGGCCAAGCGCATTGAAGAAGGCCAGGTGAGTCCGGTCCGGATCCCGGCCCTGACCGTTACGGCTGAGCCGTTCTATGATTTTCAGCGCGAAAAAATAGGAAAGTACTTCGCGGACAAAACTTATAACCGTTATGGCTCTCGTGAATTCGGGACGTCGGCTTTCGAATGCGATGAAAACGACGGCATGCATATCTTTACGGAAAGCGTGTATATAGAAACAGTCGAATCCGACTATACCGAAGACAACGTCGGTACCATTATCGTTACCGATTTGCTGAACCACGCCATGCCATTGATTCGCTATAGAATCGGTGACCTCGGGCGGGTCGAGAATGCGCCATGCGCCTGCGGCCTGCAGTCACCGCGTCTGTACGACATTCGCGGCCGGGAAGCCGATATTATCTGGCGCCCGGACGGTTCCGGAATCTCCGGGACGATGCTGGTCGTGACCGGAATGAATGCCTTTTCGGTTGACACCAAGGTGCAAATCGTGCAGAAAAAAATCGACGAGATTACAATCCGCGTCGAAGGTGATCCGGCCGACTATTCCGAAGGCATAGAGCATATGAAGCGGGTTCTGTACGACGAATTCGGCGGTGTATTCAAGTTTACCACTGAAGGTGTTAAAGAAATCAAGAGAGCACCGTCCGGCAAGTACCAGTATGTCGTATCCGAAATCCATAAATCCTGAAAACCTGTTAGCAGATCGCGAATCGAAAGATGAACGGTTGCAACGAATCCGGATGGAAGGAATAAACCGGTGGCGCTGACCAAAATCACCAGAAAACTTCTTGGTCCGACCTACTTCGACCGCTATGAGAATTCACCCGACCTGTTTCGGCTGTACTCTCTGTATTCGGACCGTGCCGCCTGGCCTGCGGAAAAACTTGCGGAGTATCAAACGGAACTGCTGCGCCGAATATTGATCTACGCTCGGGACAATACAGATTATTACCGCGAAGTATTTCACGATTGTTCGTTCGATCCTGAGAAATTCGAATCTGTCGAGCAGTTGAACCAACTCCCGATTCTAACCAAGGATATTGTCAGGGATAATTTCTCCCGGTTGATGGCGAAAAATTTCGTACCGGAGGACCGGTATTTATCGATTACGGGCGGGACATCCGACGTGACGATGCGCTTTTATCGTAACCGGGAGTGCCGCTCGCACCGCTTGGCTGTCCAATGGCGGTTCGATTCCTGGTCCGGCTGGTACCCGCTTCAAAATGTCGCCTATATCTGGCCGTCTTTTCAGGATATCCATCCTGAGGACGGTTTTAAACAGAAATTTGTAAGGAAATTCGTGACTGGAGTGCGGCCCTATTACACCGGATATCTAAGCCCGGAGGAATGCGATCGGATTATAAAGGACATTCTCGAGTTCCGGCCCAGACTGGTGCGCTGTTTCCCGACCCCGGCCGCAGAAATCGCCCGCTTTATGCTGGATAATGAAATGACCCTTTCCGGCGTTTGCGGCATTGTCTCGACCGGCGAGCCGCTGTACCAAGCCGACCGTAGGGCTCTCGAACGAGCATTCGACGCCCCGGCGTTCAACCTTTATGCCAGTCGTGAAACGGGCCCGATTGCCGCCCAGTGTGAACGTCGCGGAAACCTGCACATTGCCGTCGATTCGGTTGCCGTGGAAATCGTCAATGACGGACACCAGGTTCCGGCAGGGGAAACGGGCGAGATAGTCATAACCGATCTTTGCAATTACGCTATGCCGCTGATTCGCTACGCAATCAAAGATTACGGGCAGATCACCGGTGAAACATGCAAGTGCGGGCGCGGATTTCCCCTGATGAAAAGCATTATCGGCCGTGAGTACGATTCGTTTATAGGAAGCGACGGTCGAACGGTGGTGGCTCTGTCTTTGGCCGATCTATTAATCGACAAGGGGCCGAAAGTAGGGCAAATCCAGATCATCCAGGACAATATATCCCAGATCACCGTCCGCCTGAGCGGAGAGCCTCCATTGAATGATGAAGGCCGGAAGTTTTATGCAGAGGGTCTGAAACGTTTGGTTGTCGGCACTGAAAATGTTAAATTCGAAACCGTAGATAAAATTGATCGGGAAAAATCGGGCAAATACCGTTTTACCGTATGCAAAGTCGATCCTGCTGAAATCGCCCGGTTAAAAAGGAAGGCCAGGGCCG
>CAZMWI010000174.1:0-6060 GCA_964569945.1 uncultured Ignavibacteriaceae bacterium | reverse complement strand
AGCCAAGAAGGTCCTCGATGAAGACCATTACGATCTCGAAAAAGTCAAAGACCGCATTCTGGAATATCTGGCCGTACGAAAGCTTAAAAGTGACGTCAAAGGTCCGATCCTTTGTTTTGTCGGCCCTCCCGGAGTGGGGAAGACCTCGCTGGGGCGGTCTATCGCGCGCGCCATGGGCCGCAAATTCGAGCGTATCGCCCTGGGCGGCATGCGTGACGAAGCCGAAATCCGCGGCCACCGCCGGACGTATATCGGCGCTCTGCCGGGACGAATCATCCAGAGTATCAAACGCACCGGATCGAACAATCCGATAATAATGCTCGACGAAGTCGACAAAATCGGCAGCGACTTTCGCGGCGATCCATCCAGCGCTTTGCTGGAAGTGCTTGACCCCGAACAGAACAATACCTTTTCCGACCACTATCTCGAAGTGCCGTTTGATCTGTCGAAAGTGATGTTTATCACCACGGCCAATCTGCTCGACCCGATTCCTCCGGTCCTTCTGGACCGTATGGAAATCGTCCGCATCCCCGGCTATACCGATCTGGAAAAACTCCAGATCGCCAAACGACATCTGGTCGGCAAACAGTTTGATAATCACGGCATCAAGAAAAGTAATCTGGAACTGAGCGACTCGGCCATTACCCGGATCATCCGCGGCTACACCCGCGAGTCGGGCGTCCGCAATCTGGAGCGCGAAATTGCGGCGGTGATTCGTAAGGTGGCGCGTAAAGTGGCGGCCGGATCGAAAACGAAATTTGTTATCAGCGACAAAAATCTCGATAAGTACCTCGGGCCTGAGCGGTTTTCCGACGAACTCCTGGAACGCACCGGCCAGGTCGGTGTCGTGGCGGGACTGGCCTGGACGGCGTACGGCGGTCAGATTTTGTACATCGAAGCCACCGCCATGCGCGGAAAACCCAAGCTGACCCTTACCGGTCACCTCGGAGACGTCATGAAAGAATCGGCGATGGCGGCGCTGTCGTACGTCCGCACCAACTGCAACGACCTTGGGATTGATCCCGAGTTCTGCGACAAGCACGAAATTCATATACATGTACCGTCGGGAGCGACGCCCAAGGATGGGCCGTCGGCGGGCATAACCATGGCGACCGCGCTGGCGTCGCTTTTGTCCGGAAGGCCGGTTCGGCCGCTGATAGCCATGACCGGCGAGATAACTCTGCGCGGCGAAGTACTGCCTATCGGGGGGCTCAAGGAAAAACTGCTGGCGGCGTATCGCGCCGGAGTCAAGCTGATCGTGCTGCCGCGCGAAAACCAGAAGGACATGCTGGATATCCCGCCGGAAATTAAAAAAGGCATTACATTCAAGTTTGTAGACAAAGTCGAGCAGGTGCTTAAAATCGCACTCGACGGCAAAAACGGTAAACCCTCGAAAGGTCGCAAAAAATGAAACTGGTGACCGCCGAACAGATGCGGGCGGTGGATCGAGAAGCTATCGAAAATCGCGGCATTCCCGGACCGGAACTCATGGAAAACGCCGGACGGGGCATAGCCGAACGAATCCGCGACGATATTCTCGTTGAACCGGACGGGAAAAAAGCCGTCATCTTCTGCGGCAAAGGCAACAACGGCGGCGATGGATTCGTAGTCGGCAGATACCTGCAAGGATACGGCGCCAAAGTCACGATTTATTTCCCCGGCCCGGTTGACAAGCTTTCTCACGACGCCAAACTCAATTATGATCGTGCGTTTCAAAAAGATGTCAGGATAATCGAAATAATCGAGGCCGAGGAACTGCCGAAAGAACTGTCGTGCGACGTTGTTATTGACGCCGTTTTCGGAACCGGATTTTCCGGTGCTCCGCGAGGGCTTCTGGCCGATTTTATCGATCATATCAATTTGTACGATATACCATTGGTAGCCGTTGATTGCCCGTCCGGTTTGGACGTAGACATCGGGCAGTACGAAGGTTCTGTCACTAATGCCGATTTCACGTATACTCTGGCCTTGCCTAAAATAGGTTTGTACTATTCACCCGGCAGAGAAAAAGCCGGAATCGTCGAAGTTGTTCCTATCGGCGTGCCCGATGGCGTCATCGACAGTTTCAATTTCACTGAAAATCTTATCACGCCCGAAATGGTGGCCGAAAGGCTTCCCGCGAGAAAACCCGACGGCCACAAAGGCGATTTCGGCAAGCTGTTCGTTCTGGCCGGGTCGACCGGTTTGACCGGTGCGGCGACGCTTTCAGCGACAGCGGCGGCGCGAGCCGGAACCGGACTCGTTACGGTCGGCTGCCCGAAAAGCCTGAATCCGATCCTCGAAATCAAACTAACCGAGGCCATGACCTACCCGCTGCCCGACGTCGGTCAGAAGGGTTGCCTGGCGCTTCGCGGCCTGGGTGAAATCAGGAAATGGCTGGATAAAACCGATGCCGCCGTCATGGGACCGGGGCTGGGTTCTCATCGCGATACCGTCATGCTGATGCACCGTCTGCTCGAAAAGCTTGTAAAGCCGACTATAATCGACGCCGATGGCCTTAATGCCTTCGCCAAAAACCGCGAACCGCTTAAAGCTGAACATCCTGAGTTGGTCCTGACGCCTCACCCGGGTGAATTCAGACGTTTGATTGACGAAGACATACCTGATGAATTGCCTCTATTGTACGATCTCGTCAGAAAGTACTCCCGTGAGTACAACGCCGTAATAATTTTCAAAGGCTCGCCGACAGTAATAGTCGAACCGGGCGGGCAGTTGTACTTGAACCCGACCGGCAATAACGGTATGGCGACCGGCGGGACGGGCGACGTGCTGTCCGGGATGATTGGATCATTTCTGGCGCAGGGGTTGTCACCGATTGACAGTGCCGTTTGCGCGGTGTATTTGCACGGGCTTTCCGGTGATCTGGCTGCAGCCGAACTTGGCTACCGGTCTCTGATCGCGGGGGACCTGATTGATTTTCTCCACGAAGCGTTCTGGCTGGTCGAGTCCACGGAATATTAGCCGTGAACATTTTTCCGAGGGGCTCGTAATATCCATAAAATGAAGCAAAGGAAGCGCTTTGAAAATTCTGATAATAGGCGGCACTCGATTTCTGGGCCGTTATCTTGTCGAAGCCGCGCAAAAGCGCGGACACAGCCTGGCGCTGTTCAATCGTGGGCAGAGCAACCCGGAGTTGTTCAGCAATATCGAGGCTTTTCATGGTGACCGCGACGGCGGTCTCGATATTTTGGGCGACCGGCGCTGGGACGCCGTGATAGACACGTGCGGCTATTTCCCGAGAATTGTGCAGCAATCCGCCGATTTCTTCAGGACCAAAACCGGGCATTACACGTTTATTTCATCGATTTCGGTTTATAAAGACCTGAGCCATTCGGGTTATGATGAATCCGCGCCGTTGGCGACCATCGACAATACCAGCAAGGAAGAAATAACGGGGGAGACCTACGGACCGTACAAAGCCATCTGCGAAAACCAGATTCAGAAGGCTTTTCCCGACGGAGCCTTGAATATCCGTCCGGGGCTGATTGTCGGACCGCACGATCTTTCCGACCGGTTTACGTACTGGGTCACCCGTTGCGCAAAAGGCGGAGATATATTACTGCCGAAACCGGAAGACCGGGAACTGCAATGTATCGACGTGCGCGATCTGTCCGAGTGGACGATCAGCATGATCGAAAACGACGCCAAAGGTGTCTATAACGCGAGCGGCCCGGACTACGCCCTGACCATGAAGAAACTCATCGGGGTATGCCGTACCGTCACCGGGTCGCACTCGGAAATGTACTGGGTCGACGAGCAGTTTTTGCTCGATCACGACGTCGCGCCGTGGACCGAACTGCCGATCTGGATAGCCGAAAAGGAAAGCGCCGGCATGTTGAACGCCGACATCTCCAAAGCGATACAAGCCGGCCTCAAATTCCGCACGATGGTGGAAACGGTCCGGGACACCTACGAATGGGCCAGGACCCGCCCGGCGGATTATAAGCCCAGAGCCGGGCTCGATCCGGAAAAAGAGAAAAAAGTCCTCGAAGCGTGGTTTAACAGGGGAGACGTCAAAGCCTGATGACTTATTCGGCCAGGTATTTCTTCAGCCACTCGCGGCGGTACTCGTCGATTTGTTTGTATGACCCATCCTTGAGCGCCACGTGAGTCCCGTCCTTTATCCTGACGTACTTATGAGGGATATCGTACTCGACTAATTTCTTAACGAGCAATTCCGACTGTTCTATAGGTACCGTATGATCTTTATCCCCGTGCAAGATCAGAATCGGACAGTCTTTTGAAAATTCCTTTGCAATATGAGTCGCGGAAAGCTCGGCCAGCCGGGCATTTTTATCTGCTTCAGAAAGTTTTCCAAAATGCCGTTCGACTATTCGCACGAAATCCGGTTTGGCCTGCATCATTTGTCTCAAGTCAGTAATTCCGGCATGAATTATGGCGCATTTGAGATCGTGGTTTTGCGCCAGCGCCCGGTACGTCACCATGCCTCCCCGGCTGGGACCTTCGATTGCGATTAGCTTTGGGTCGCACTCGGGGACATTTTCGGCGACGCGCGCCATATTCAAGGCGTCATGCAGGTCGTCGCCGCCCCAGTCCTCGAGCCCTTCGCTTTGACGGTTCCCGCGATACTGCGACGCCAGCACGACATACCCCCACGCGGCGGTCGAGGCCAGTATGAGGTATGCTGTAAGATCACTCAGTGCCCCTTTGTCACCGTACCCGCCCCGGTTCCAGATCAGGACAGGGTACGTGCCTTCGTCAGATGGCCGAGCAATGTATCCCCTTACGACCAAACCATCGGAGAGGTAAGCAATTTTCTCGACAATGGTCTTTCTGAATAGATTTTTATCGTACAATTTTTCGACTATTTTACAAGCATTGCCCTTGAGCCGGACATTTTCGCGCTCTCTTATGATACCGTCGGTGGATGGCATGGGATTAGAAAGACAATCCTATTTTAAGGCCGGTGCGGAAGGCCAGCTCGCGGACGTCGTGGGGAAGTCCCGTTATGGAATTGCCAGTGTCGTCGAAATTGTCCGATGCCGGATCGTCGCCGTACCACGTTTGCGTTTGGTTGCCGGAGGCGTTATAATAACGCACGTTGCCCGTGGCTTCGATGTACGGCCTTTTGGCATTGTACGATCCTCCGAGATAGCGTCGGATCGAAAGTACTCCGATAATACCATACCCGGTTCCGGTGGAAATGGCCGTTTTGAATCGAAGCGGATGATCGTCTTCGTCCGAATAGAATATCGCTCCCACCCCGGCCATAAGCGTTCCCCGCCAATTACCGCCGGGGTGTCCCTGCTCGAACTGTATGGCCGCGTGCGGGAAATAATAGTTGATCTTATAATCAATACCCTTTTGGTTACTGGTAAAATAATGCGGGACGCCGTCAATCAACTGCCAGCCGGTAAAGCCGATGATTTCAAAGTCGTAATGATAATAATCGAAACCCATCCGAAAATAAATATCGACCGGACCGGAGTGGATTCTTCTGAATCCCGAAGTTTCTATTAATAGCGACCTAAGGTTCGCGTCCGATTCCGTGTAGCTGAATTTGGTTAACGGTCCGTTATTGGTCGAATACCAGTCGTGATCGTACATCGTGCCCGAGGGATCTTTCAGGTTGGTCAGGATGGTTGCCTCGATTTTCCAGTCGGTATCGTACGCGCCCTGTCCACCCTTAATGATCGCACTAAAGCCGGCATTGATGGTATTCAGCGGAAATTCAAGCAGGCTTCGGGTGCGCTCCAGTGTCCCCAGGCTGTCGACATAGTGCAAGTCCATTTCGTATTCGGTTTTTCCAAACGTCCCACTTACCTGCGGTACAAATTTGAATGAAACGATGTCCTGCGCAGAAAGGGACGTTGCAATCAAGGCCAATAGTATGAATGCCAGTAGGCTATTTTTGCTCATTGTTTTCCCGCTATATGAAAGATGCCGTCGAAGATCGGCCTCCGGCGGCATCGATTTCGTTTATTGCACCATTTATTTAATTTCCAGCGAAACTCGTGTAACCGGTCCGAACGTGCCCGGCGGCTCGTCGAACATCTTCTCGTTACCGGTAATCACTATTACCATGTTGTCGGGATCGAG
>CAZMWI010000173.1:0-6121 GCA_964569945.1 uncultured Ignavibacteriaceae bacterium | reverse complement strand
GCCTGGTCGAACTGCTTCATCACGTTCTGGAACGTGGAAACAGGAATGGTGACCGATTTGATTCTTTTTTTATTTGCCATTCTTGCAACTCCGTTTATCGTTACGAGCTAATTTTCATCTTTGTGCCCGAAACGTACCGCGAACCGTCTTCATAAAAACGCCACAACTTATCCCGGCCGACTTTTATGCCGATTCTTTCGGTTCGAATTATTTTACCGGGGCGATATCCGCGGTCCTCAAGATAGAGTGTCGGACCGATCAAATCAAGACCGTTTTGTTCGCGGGTTAATCCGAACGCCTTGCACAGTTTTCCCGGTCCGTTGGTCAATAGATTCTTGTGGTCGGCTTTGTAGCGTTCGCGAAGCACCTCATCCCCTTCTTCGGGTTCTGCGGCTCTTATCAAAACCGCCGCCGGGAAGCCCTCGTTTTCCGTGACGACATTCAGGCAATAATACATTCCATAAATAAAGTAGATATACCCGAATCCGCCCGGTCCGAACATGACGGCATTTCTTTCGGTTTTGCCAACTGCCGCGTGGCAGGCAGGATCATCGCTGCCGATATAGGCTTCCACTTCAACCAGACGGGCGCTGACTTCGGCTCCATCGTATTTATAAACAAGAACTTTTCCTATCAAATCCTGCGCGACCTCCAGAGTCGGCCGGGTATAAAATTCTCTCGGAAGTTTATTTATCGATACTGCCATCGGTATTATTCGTCCGTGTAGGGGAAAATTTCATGCGCTACGGCGGCGGCCATATCGAGATTCTGGCCGACCTGTTCCGGTCTGTGGGCGTCGGAGCCGATGGCTCGAACCGGGACCCCCATCGAGCGAGCCAGATTGATTATCGGCATAGTGGGATAAAATTCGTTCAAACCGTGCCGATAGGCGGCGGTATTGATCTCAAATCCGGTTCCGGTCCGTGCCATAACTTCGAACACCGGTTCAATTCGACCTTCGTGGATTTTTAAAAGCGGCTCGCCGTAATGTGCCATACCGTAACGGCGGTAGACATCGAGATGGGCGATGGCATCGAACAGCCCGCATTCGGCAGCGGCTTTGGCCTGCTCGAAATAAAGATCGGCAAATTGATCCATGTCATACTCGCGGAAACATCTTTCCGCTTCTTTTTTACTGCAGAAACAGACATGGTCGATATCGTGAATCCCGACCAGTTTGTAGTCGAATTGATGGCGGTTGAAAAGCCGAGCCGTGCCTTCCTCGCATCCATAAAAATAGCCGACTTCAATTCCGACACGGACTGCCAGGCCGATCGGGAAATACTCTTTATCGGCGGCTTTAAGGGCTGCAATATATTTTTCAATAGCTGTATCCGAGAGCGGTTCAGGCTGGCCGTTAATGACGATAGAGCGGTCGCGGGAGTTATATTCCGGATCATTGTCATAATGCGTCGTAAAGCAAATTTCTTTCAAACCGGCTTTTAGCGCCGCGCGGCAGTGTTCGTCGATTGACCCCTCGGCATCAATAGAGAAGTTCGGGTGGACGTGATAATCGGATATGGCATAACCACTGTAACTCATTAAAGCCTCCGCAATGATTTTCTCTTATACGAGCCTGTTACCGCTGAGAAACGGATTGTTGTGCTTTTCGGCACCGATAGTGGTAAACGGCCCGTGGCCGGGATAGCAGACCATATTTTCGGGGAGCCTCAGGATGTTTTTGTCTATCGAATCGATCAGTTGTTTATATGACCCGCCCGGAAGGTCGGTCCGTCCGATTGAGCCGTAAAACAGCGTATCGCCGCAAAACAGGTGGTCGCGGACCAGGTAGCAGATTCCGCCCGGCGAATGCCCGGGGGTAGCTATGACATTAAACTCCAGCGAGCCGACAACAAAGACGTCTTTATCATGAAGAATCTTATCCGCCGGAGGACAGGTTATCGGCTGGCCGTAGAAGGCCGACAAATTGTCCGAGGGTTTCGCCAGAAGCTCCTGATCACCGTCGCCCAGATAAATTGGGACATTATATTTGTTTTTGATTGGTTCGACCGCCGCGATATGATCGCCGTGGCCGTGAGTCAGAAGGATCGCCTTAAGGTCAATGCCATGGCTTTCAATAACTTCAATTATGCGTTCGTTCTCGTCGCCGGGATCGATAACCACCCCGATTTTGTCGGCGTCATCCCAGACCAAATAGCAGTTGACCTCAAGCGGCCCGACCACCAATGTTTCCATATTCAAATTTGACATATTTTCATTTCCTTTTGGCCCAAGATAGAGACTGCCGGGCGTTTGTCAAATTAATTGCCATAAAGAGCGTAACGAATATTCCGCCAATTTGTGCGCCGAAATAACAGTGGCTTTTCGTAATTCAATTGACATTTGCGTAAAATGATATATTATATATATCTTTTTGAAGGAGTGTAAGATGTTAAGCGACGCCAAAGAGACCATATCCGTCCTAAAGACAAGGGTTTCCAAACTCAGGAGGTTTCTTTGACTTGGACGGACGTCGTGAAAAAATTAACAAATTAGAAAAACAGACTACCGCTCCCGACTTCTGGGATGAAAACCAAAAAGCTCAGTCAATACTCAAAGAAATTTCCGGTCATCGCCGCTGGATCGACACCATAGAAAAGCAGGAAAAGGAACTGAACGATCTCGATGAACTGGCGGACCTGGTTGAGGAAAACACCGATGAAGCAGCCGAGATAATCAATTCATTGAGTACGATGACGAAAGACGTCGACAAGCTGGAACTGACCACCCTCCTTTCCGGTCCCGATGACGAACGTAATGCCATTTTGACCATACACCCCGGCGCGGGCGGGACAGAATCGCAGGACTGGGCCAACATGCTCTTTCGCATGTACAACCGCTGGTGTGAAATACACGGTTATGAAACGCAGCTGCTCGACTATCAACCGGGCGAAGAAGCGGGGATTAAAGCCGTTACGATGGAAGTGGTCGGTGATTACGCCTACGGTTATCTCAAGGCTGAGTCGGGCGTGCATCGGTTGGTGCGCATCTCCCCTTTCGACGCCAACAGCCGCCGGCACACCTCGTTCGTGTCCATATATGTCTATCCCGAGGTCGACGACAACATCGAAATCGAAATCGACGAGGACGACCTTCGGATCGACACTTACCGCTCCTCCGGCGCGGGCGGTCAGCACGTTAACAAAACGTCTTCGGCGGTGCGCATCACGCACAATCCGACCGGAATCGTGGTGCAGTGCCAGAACGAGCGCAGCCAGATAAAGAACCGGGCGACGGCCATGAAAATGCTGCGGTCGCGGCTGTACCAACTGCAGCTCGAAGAACAGCGTCAGAAGCGCGACGAGATCGAAAAGACCAAAAAGAAAATAGAATGGGGCTCACAGATCCGAAGCTACATATTTCATCCGTACAACCTCGTCAAGGACCATCGTACCGATACGGAGACCTCGAACGTACAGGCCGTCATGGACGGCGACATCGACAAATTTATCGAGGCCTTTTTAAATGACCCCGAATTAGGCGACAATTAGCAATAGTCCTGAACATACATTAAGGAGATAGAACCGTGTCAACGGCAGTAAGTAACAAACCCCGGATAATCGAAGAAATCCGGGACAAGGCGAAATCGAAGAATCGTCATGTGGTTTTGCCCGAAGGCACCGAGGAGCGGACCATCCTGGCCGCCAAAGAGATAGCCAATATCGGCATGGCCGACGTGACCCTCCTGGGCGACAAAGACCAGATCGCCAAACTGGCCGGAAAAAACAGCCTGGACCTGGACAAAGTCAACGTCATCGACCCGGCCTCGTCCGACAATTTCGGCGATTTCGTAGCGCAGTTTGTTAAAATGCGCGAGAAAAAGAAGATCACCGAGGAAGAAGCCGCCGCGACCATGAGGCAGACGCTGTATTACGGCGCGATGATGGTCCAGAATGACCTGGCCGATGCCTCCGTGGCCGGAGCGGTCAACACTACCGGCGACGTGCTCCGCGCCGCCATTCAGGTGATCGGTATGGCCCCCGGCATCAACACCGTCTCCGGGGCGTTCATGATGACCATCCCCGACTATCTCGACACCGGTGATTACAAGACGCTCATGTACGCGGACGGCGCTGTCGTGCCCAACCCAACCGCCGAGCAACTCGCTTCGATCGCAGCGGCCACTGCCCAGACACATAAAAATTTAACCGGCGAAGAACCGAAAGTGGCCATGTTGTCGTTTTCGACCAAGGGTTCGGCCAAACACAGCGACGTGACCAAAGTCACGCAGGCGCTGGAAATCGTGAGAAGAGATTTTCCGCATCTGAAAGTCGACGGGGAACTTCAGGTCGATGCCGCCATTATTCCTTCGATTGCCAGGCGCAAAGTCGGCGACTCCGACGTGGCCGGGCAGGCCAATGTTTTTATCTTCCCCGATCTTGACGCCGGGAATATCGCCTATAAATTAACCGAGCGGTTGGCCAAGGCGTTTGCCACCGGCCCGATAGTACAGGGTCTGGCCAAACCAGCCAACGATTTGTCGCGCGGATGTTCGGCGGAGGACATTGTCGACGTATCCGCGATTGCACTGTTGATGAGAGGATAGAATATGAGTATAAGTCAACTCGCCCGTGAAATAAAAGAGTCGCCGACTCTGGTGATGAACGAAAAGGCCCGGCTCTTGAGAGAGAAGGGCGAAAAGGTCATCCACCTCGGCGCCGGGGAACCCAAAGACAAGGTTCCTATCGAAGCCGTGCTCGGGGCGTCGGCCAAGCTGACCACGGCCGACGTGCGTTACACCCCGACCGAAGGCATCCCGACTTTGATTAAGGCCGTCATCCGCTACACGGAAGAAAACTATAATAAGATTGTCGGACCGGAAAACGTCATCGTTTCCAATGGAGCGAAACATTCACTTTACAATCTCATGATGGCAATCATCAACCCGCAGGATGAAGTAATTATTCTTGCTCCGTATTGGGTTAGCTATCCGGAAATCGTCAAAATGGTTTACGGCATCCCGGTTATCGTCACGCCGGAAGACGGCCGTTTTCAGCCGCGTATGGAAGATATCACCGAGAAAGTCGGATCGTACACCAAAGCCATTATCGTCAACAGCCCCAACAATCCCTCCGGGGTTGTCTATTCGGCCGACTTCATTGCCGAACTGGTCGAATTCTGCGAGAAAAGGGGCATTTACCTGATAATGGACGACATCTATCATAAACTGATCTTCGACGGCAAAAAAGCGCCGTCGGTGTACCAATTCTCCAGGGACGATTCCGATTCTTCACATATCGTCGTTATCAACGGTGTCTCCAAGGTTTACGCTATGACCGGCTTCCGGGTCGGCTGGGCGATCGCCAACAGGCAACTGACGGCGGCGATGATAAACATACAAGCCCAGAATTCGTCGTGCACGTCGGTCATAGTGCAGGCCGCGGCGGCGGGAGCCTTGATGGGCGTCCAGAGCAGTGTCGAATCGATGAGAATGACCCTGCAGAACAATCGCGACGTCATGCTCAACGAGCTGAACGCCTTCACCGGCATAAAAACGGTCAAACCCGACGGCACTTTCTACTGTCTGCCCGACTTCCGGGCCTACAGCAAAGATTCTGTCGGCCTGTCGAAATTCCTGTTGGAAAAGGCACTCGTGGTGACTGTGCCCGGCGTCGAATTCGGCATGGAAGGTCATCTGCGCCTGAGCTACTGCGGATCGATCAAGGAAATCATGGAAGGCGTCGCCCGCATCAAATGGGCCCTCGATCCCGAATCACCCAACGAAATCTACATCGGCGACCGTAAATTGCGGAGGGACTGGAAATGAAATCGACAACTTACGTCATAGATATCAAGACTCCGGCCCAGAAGCAGGCGCAGGTCGTCAAGAGTGAATACAGCCTGAGCCATCTGGGTCTGCGCAACCTGCATAACGTCTATTGGAATCTTCCCACCGAGGCGTTGTACGAAGAAGCCATCTTCAGGGGTGAAGGACACATGTCGTACGACGGCCCGTTCGTGGTCGAAACCGGAGAGTGGACCGCCCGCGCCGCCAACGATAAATTCATCGTCCGCGAAGCGGAAACCGAAGAACATATCTGGTGGGGACAGTACAACCGCCCCTTCAACCCGGATAAATTCGACGAGGTCTTCAACCGCGTCCAGGGATACTTGCAGCAGC
>CAZMWI010000172.1:0-6151 GCA_964569945.1 uncultured Ignavibacteriaceae bacterium | reverse complement strand
CGGAGATATATCCGGCCCAGCAGGTTTCGCTCAGGTCGGCGTCGCCCGAGAATTTTGTCATACTGAATCAATCCGACAATAATCGCGTCATCGGCGAAGTCGACTATTACAGCGCCCCGATATTTTTACACCCGGAAGCAATCTACCTGCACGACGCCGATCAGTATCAGGTTACAGAGCTCGATTGGGAAGGCAAAAAGGCTTACGTCAAAGAAGTCGAGGTGGACTATTACACCGATGCCGAAACAAAGACCGATCTTAAAGTGCTCGGGACGGCCGATGAAAAAACCGAGGGCGACAGCCGTATTTCGTGGGGTGAGGTAACGGTAACCTCGGTGACTGTCCTGTTCAAGAAAATAAAATTCCACACGCACGAAAACGTGGGGTCGGGTAAACTGCTTCTGCCGGAACTGGAACTGCATACCAATGCCTTCTGGTATGCCTTCCCCGGAGACATTCGTTTCAAGCTCAAGCTCGAAGGTGAAACATTCGGAGGTGCCCTGCGCGGTCTGGCCAATATACTCGGTAAGATCGCGCCGCTTTGGGTAATGTGTGACCCGCGCGATTTGCGCTCGATTTCACAGGTACGCGCTCCGTTTACCGAGCTGCCGACGATTTATATATATGAGAACATCCCCGACGGCGTCGGGTATTCGCAGAAGATTTTCAATATCTTCCACGATCTGATCTACGCCTGTCTTAAACAGCTCGATAGCTGTCCCTGCCCTGGCGGCTGCCCGTCGTGTGTCGGCCCGGAAATGGAAGTCGGCGAGCACGGAAAGAATGGCACGCTGAAGCTTTTGCAATATATGTATGGGATTGGGTGAGAGCCAACGTTACCCCACCACGAAATTCAATCATTGACAAATCCACCCCTGCTCTTTATATTTAAATGTCTCCGCAGTTACAACTTAATACTCTATAAGGGATTATCTGAAACTGATTCGTTAAGGGACCTAAAACTAACCTGTTAAAAAATGGAGGCGCTATGTCCCGATCCGCCAGACAAAATCTTTGTCACTATTTGGTTTTCGCAGCTGTCCTTCTTGTTGTCGTGCCGATGTCCGCTCAGGCTGAACGCGGGGACCTCAATTTAAACGGTATCCCATTCGAACTGGCCGACGCCCAGTTGTTCGAGGGTTACTTCACAAGCGGCGCCGGTGTTTTTACGGTCGACCTCGAAGCCCAAATCACTGCCACCGATATTAATGAGGACGGCCTTGTGTTATCCGTGGCCGATTATGTCATGATGCTCAGAATTATTTTCCAGGGCCTTGAAGCCAACCCCCCCGACAGTGTTCTCGGCGACGTTTATTCCGGCATTACCGATTCTACCATTGATGTCTACTCATACTTCGACGATTCCATGAAAAGCGTCAGTGTGCTAATCCACATACCGGATTTGGTTTCATATAACATTACTCTCATGCCCGGCTTTTCGGGCATGCAGGTGACCACCTTTCAATCCGTATATCTTGAAGATTTGATAATCACGATTGACGGTGATGCTTCAACCCATTTGCCCGATCATTTTGCGAAATTAATGAATGTAACATACGATGGCTCCCCGGCTACCGTGGAGTATTTTTCGGCCTTTGGATTTGACAATCAGGCACTTAAAAAAGCGACGCTGGACCCGGGTATGATCGGCGACATCAATATGAACGGGATACCGTATGAAATTGCCGACGTTGTCGTTTTTTCAAACTATTTGGTATACGGCGAATCCGCCTTTACGATCAATCCGGTAGATCAAATATACGCCACAGATGTCAATCAGGACGGAGTCCCTCTGACTCTTCAGGACTTCGGATATTTGCTGGCGGTCCTGAACGACGAAATAGAACCGGGCGATCCTTCCGGACCTCCCGTCGCCGGGGGAATTATCTTGCAGGAAAATACTGGTTCGATCGCGGTTAAAACCGCTTTCGCCGAAAACGTAAGAGCCTTCGAATTATCGTACTTTGCACCCGGCGTAACCGATGTATCGGCCAATCTTGTGCCTTCGATTCCGGATATGAGTTTTGGTGATTTTACACATGGAGATACCCTGATTTTCCAGGCCTATAGCATTAATGGCGCCACGTTCCCGGCCGGTGACTTCTCCGACTTGCTGAATATTACGTATACCGGTCCGCAACCTGTATTGATCGGCGTTGATGCCGCCGGAAGCCGAGGACAGCAGGTTGATTTCGGGACGATACCGTGCAACGTCCTAATGGGCGATTTCGACGGCAGTTACAACCGCAATCTTGTCGATATTCTCGGTATTATCGGCGTTGTATACAACAGCCAGGAAAATCCTTACAGCGGTTCCATCGACGCCGCCGACGCCAACTGCGACTGTGCCGTCAATCTGATGGATATACTCACAATCGTAGATTATGTATATAATGCGGGAGATCCGCCTTGCTCATGTAATGAGTGGCTTACCAACTGCTCGGGACTATAATAGAATCATATTTAACGGCCACCCCGATCGTGCGGGGTGGCCGCGCTAAATTACACTTCATATAATATAATCAGTTTTTTGAATCCTTATCTATTTGCGTCCGTAGATTAATATTAAAAATCGGAACTTATGCGGGGAGACCAGCAATGGCCACAAAAAGAGCGTCCAGAATAATATTAGTTTTAATGTTCGCCTTCCTGTTCTGCACGGCTGCGTCCTGGGCCGACATCGAAAAGGAAGTGAATCGCGATTTCGACGTAAAACCGGGCGGCACTTTGCTGATCGATTCCGACCGGGGTTCAATAGAAATTCAGACAAGCGATGGTGACAAAGTCGAGATTCGCATATTATTGACCGCGCGCACTTCACGTGAATCGCGGGCTGAAGAGATATTCGACGATTTCTCTCTCGATTTCGAACAGGACGGCAATGACATTAAAGTACAGGGCGATTACTCGAGGAATTCGGGGTGGTTCAATTCTAAAAACAATAAATTACGGGTGGAATTTCTCGCTCGTATACCGGAGAAATTCAACGTCGATCTCGAAACCGGCGGCGGTTCCATTTACGTCGACAATCTCGAAGGCACGGTCAGGGCCAACACATCCGGCGGAAGCATGAAATTCAATCACATCAAGGGGCCGGTCGACGCTCGCACGTCCGGTGGGAGTATATCCCTTAAAAGCTGCGAAGGCATGGCCGACGTCCGAACCTCCGGTGGCAGCATTGATATCGGGCACGTCGACGGCGAAGTTCTGGCAAAAACCTCGGGTGGCAGCATCAGCGTCGATGAGGTCAAAGGATCCATCGACGCTTCAACGTCCGGAGGAAGTGTCAAGGCTCAGATATCCGACCAGCCGGGTTCAGATTGCCGCCTGAGCACGTCCGGCGGAAGCGTCACCGTCTATCTCGCCGATGACGTCGCGGTCGATATCGATGCCCGCACCAGTGCGGGACGGGTCGAATCCGACTTCAAAGTCGAGATGCGCGGGAGATACAGCAGATCATCACTGCGCGGAAAGATTAACGGCGGCGGTCCGCAATTATACTTGAGAACGTCGGCCGGGAATATTTACGTAAACGAAATTTAGCAGCAACAAATATACACCTCCTGCTCATTGTAATGAAAAAAGGCCGGGGCAATCAATGCTCCGGCCTTCCCGATTTTATAACGTAATGATTTTTACGATAACAGCGCCAGAAATACACCGGCCGCCACTGCCGAGCCGATCACACCGGCGACGTTCGGACCCATCGCGGGCATGAGCGGATTGACGCGGCCCATGGTTTCATCCGAAACGAATTTCTGCACCACTCGCGCCGACATGGGCACCGCCGAAACTCCGGCCGCACCTATGCACGGATTGATTTTCTTATCGTGAGGCAGGAAAAGATTCAGCAGTTTTCCGAACATCACCCCACCGGCGGTACTGAACGAAAACGCCACGGCGCCGAGGACCAAAATCATGATCGTCTTGTACGTGATGAAATTCGGGCCTTCCATCGTAGCCCCGACCGTGACACCCAGGAAAATGGTTACGATGTCAATCAACGCCCCGCCTGCCGTTTTATAAAGCCGCTCGGTAACGCCGCACTCGCGCAGCAGATTGCCGAACATGAGCATTCCGATTAGCGGCGCGCTCGAAGGAATCCCGAGCGATGCCACGATTCCGGTAACGATGGGGAATGCAATTACAGCCGTTTTGGAAACGGGCTTAACCTGAGGCATATCTATCGCGCGTTCCTTTTTGGTCGTCAGAGCGCGCATTATTGGTGGCTGTATGATTGGCACCAGAGACATATAGCTGTAAGCTGCCACGGCGATCGGCCCGAGCAGATGCGGGGCCAGTTTCGAAGATAGATATATTGACGTCGGACCGTCGGCACCGCCGATAATTCCGATTGATGCCGCTTCTTTGGGTGTAAATCCCAGCAGGTAGGCCGCGCCGAGCGCCGCGACGAAAATACCTAACTGCGCCGACGCCCCCAGAAGGAACGTCAGGGGCCGGGCCAGAAGCGGACGGAAATCGGTCAGTGCCCCGACACCGAGGAAAATAATCGGCGGCAGCAGTTCGGTACGAATCCCGGTTTTGTAAATCAGCCCGATGATACCTTCGGTGTGCGCCCCCATTTCCGCCAACGGAAGATTGGCCAGAATCGTCCCGAATCCGATCGGGATTAAAAGCAGAGGCTCATAATTTTTGGTAATAGCCAGATATATCAGCACTCCGCCCACGACAAACATCACCAGATTTTGCCAGCCGATGTGGGCAAATCCGGACTGTCCAAGCAGCGATAAAAAATTATCCATTACCGGTCCCCTTACTGAAGAGTCAGAAGAGGTTTGGTTGAATCAACTTCATCGCCTATTTTTACGTGCACGGCCGTAACCGTTCCGGACTCCGGCGTTTTAATATCGTGCGTGGCCTTCATCGCCTCGACTTTGGCCACTGTCTGGCCAGGAGTTACCTTATCGCCGACTTTGACAAGAATATCGGCAACTTCAACGACACCGGCGAACGTCGAGAAAATCGGTTTGCCGCCATTCGACGATGGCGCTGCTGCTTGAGCCGGAGCCACCGATTGGTCTCCACCCAGACTGATCGGTTCCAAAGTAATAGTGAAATTCCGGGCCTTGCCGTCCTCGACAACCTGGCACCGGGTTTGAGTCGGACCGGTCGGAACTGCCGCTGCAGCAGCCGCCGCTGCCGGAGTGGGTGCGGCAGGTTCGGCCTTTTTCTTGAACGGTATATCGACTTTACCATTACCGCTCAGGAAACGAATACCTTCATTGGCTTCCATCTTCTTTCCGGGAACCATGGAAGATACAACAAGGAAAATATTCTTATCGTTAACTTCGAATTTGTTTTCTTCGAGAGCCTTCTTGGCCGGTTCGATATTGTTGGGAGCCGCCTCAAGAGGATCACCGTCGAATACCGGCAGCTTCAATTGCTCGGAAGCGATTTTGACAACTTCCGGGTCCGGAGGAAGCGGCGTCTTGCCGAAATATCCGAGCACAGCGCGGCCGAAACCGGCGTCGATCTTTTTCCACCGTCCATACATGACATTGTTAAACGCCTGCAGCCAGTACTGCTGAGAACCGGGTGTAACCGACGTCCACGCTCCGCCCGCCTCCACGACGATCGGGAATTCGGCGAGAACGTCACCGTATTTGTTTAAAATCCCGGCCTTAACCATCATGTGTACGTTAGGACCAATCGCTCCGCCCGGCATCGGGAAGCCGATCACGCGGGCGTCGGCCGTAGTCGTCGTCGGATTGAAGTCATAATTTTCCATCAACTCGTTGAGCATCTCTTCGATTTTGCCCATCGCGTTGGCGTCCATATCCAGCTCATAACCCGTGCCCTTCAGCGCGTGGGCCATTGACCTGACATCCGGCTGAACCGTCCCTGAGGCCATCGGCCGTACAGCCAGGTCGATTCCGTCGACACCGCCTTCGATACCGGCCATATAGCACGCGACCGCCATTGAGGCTGTATCGTGCGTGTGTTGCCACAGCGGCATTTCCGGCGGCATGATCGCCCTCAGTCCTTTGGCGGTTTCATAGCAGGTCCTCGGATCGGTTGTACCAGAGGCGTCTTTCATGCAGATACTGTCAATATGCAACCCGCTGTCCAGAAGCCTCTTGGCAATATTGACATAAAATTCGGCCGTATGAACTTTATCCGATTTGAACGG
>CAZMWI010000171.1:0-6397 GCA_964569945.1 uncultured Ignavibacteriaceae bacterium | reverse complement strand
CCTCATGCGCGATTCCGGCAGTCGGGCGAATAGATCCCGTATGAAAGTGAAAACACCTGTGTACGTGGCCGGGTTGGAGCGGGGTGTCCGTCCTATAGGCGATTGATCGATATCGACTACTTTATCAACGTGTTCCAGACCCTCGATTGATTCGTACGGCAGCGGTGTCCGGCGAGAATTATAAAATTTCCGGGCCAGGATTCGATACAGTGTTTCGTTGATCAGGGTCGATTTGCCCGATCCGGACACACCGGTGACAACGTTGAACACACCGAGCGGGATGGAGACCTTCTCTTTTTTCAGATTGTTGCCGGAGGCACCTTTCAGCACGATATATTTGCCGTTGGGTGACCGACGCTCGGCAGGTGTTTCGATTTTTTTTCGGTTGGACAGGTATGCCCCGGTCAGCGATTTTTTGCTGCGTTTGATCTGCACCGGCGTCCCGGCGATGACTATTTCGCCGCCCTCATTTCCGGCGCCGGGGCCGAGATCGACCACATAATCGGCCTGCTCAATTGTCTCACGATCGTGCTCGACCACGATCACCGTATTGCCCAGATCGCGCAGTTCGCACAGCGTTTCGAGCAACATCCGGTTGTCGCGCTGATGCAGCCCGATCGACGGCTCATCGAGGACGTACATCACGCCCACCAGTCGCGACCCGATCTGGGTCGCCAGGCGAATCCGCTGCGACTCACCGCCCGATAGTGAAGCCGTCCCCCGATTGAGAGTGAGATATCCGACACCGACGTTGTCCAGAAATTCCAGACGGCTGTTGATTTCTTTGAGCACCTGCCGCGCGATCAGTTCCTGTTTCTTGGTCAGCTTAAGCCCAGTGAAGAACTGCCGCGCGCGCGTGACAGACATCGCTGTCACGGAGTCTATCGTCTCACGGTTGATAATCACCGACAACGCCTCCGGCCGAAGCCGGGCACCGTTGCAGTCAGGACAGGTACTGATCGACATAAATTGTTCAATCCACTGCCGTACGCCGGAAGACGTCGTCTGACGATAGCGGCGCTCGAGGTTGGGGATGACGCCCTCGAAGGTGCCGTTGTAGTTCATCATGCCGCGACCGTCGGAGCGGACGTATTCGAACTCCATTTCTTCTTTGCCGGATCCGTGCAGGATTATCTTTTGAACTTTGGCGGGAAGTTTTTTGAACGGGGTCGCGAATTTGAATTCATAATGCCTGGCAAGGGCCTTTAACATCGTGCGATACCAGTTGGCCATGTCCGGTCCCCACGGCTTGATGGCTCCCTGGTTGAGGGACTGGGATGGATCGGGGACGACCAGATCGGAGCTGATATTCATGATGCTACCGAGCCCGGAACAGGTCGGACAAGCGCCGTACGGTGAATTGAACGAAAACATGCGCGGGGTGAGTTCATCGTAGCTGATATTGCAGTCGCCGCAGGCGAATTGCTCCGAAAACAGAAGGTCTTCATTTTTGATATTTATAAGAACCTTTCCGCCGGAAGCCTTGATCGCCGTCTCGACCGAATCGGTCAGCCGTTGGAGCGATTTACTTTTGACCACCAGACGGTCGACGACTATATCAATCGTGTGCTTGACGTTCTTCTTGAGATTGATGTCGCTGTCGGTTTCGACAATTTCACCGTCGATGCGCAAACGGACAAATCCTTCTTTGCGGGCGTTTTCGATAACATCCTTATGCTCGCCCTTACGCCCCTTGACCAGCGGTGCCAGCACCATCAACCGCGTGCCTTCTTCGAACGACAAGACCGAATCGACAATATCCTGCACGGTCTGACGGGTAATCGGTTTACCGCATTTAATACAGTGGCGCACCCCGATCCGGGCGAACAGCAGGCGGAGGTAATCATAAATTTCGGTCACTGTTCCGACCGTCGAGCGCGGATTTTTCGATGCCCCTTTCTGTTCTATAGATATAGCCGGGGAGAGGCCGTCGATTAAATCGACGTCGGGTTTGTCCATCAGCCCTAAAAATTGGCGGGCATAAGCTGACAATGATTCCACAAAGCGACGCTGACCCTCCGCATAAATGGTATCGAAGGCCAGCGATGATTTCCCCGAGCCGGATAGCCCGGTGATGACAATCAAATTATTACGCGGCAGCGTCAGATCGATATTTTTCAGATTATGCTGCCGGGCGCCTTTTATAATGATGTGCTTGTTTTCCGACATATTTTTTTAAACATCCCTAAATTAACGAAGTGCCCAAATTCGGCGTAACCTACAATATAACAAATAGCGGTAAAATCAGGCCAGTATTTTTGAGATATTTAAATGATTTAGTATTTGACCCAAATCACATATTTCAATATCAGACGCTTATTATTATATTAGGCTTTCATGCAGCGCAAACTGAAGATAAAAAAAGGACCCGAAATTCGTCTACACCGGCAGGATTGCCTTAAAGGTATGGCCGGTAAGGTTAAGCCGGGGTCGGTGGATATCGTCGTCACGTCGCCCCCTTATAATATTGGCGTGGCGTACGGCCATTATGACGACAACCGGCCTCTCGATGATTATCTGGCCTGGCTGAACGAGTGGGGGAAAGAGGTCCAGAAGACGCTCAAAGATGAGGGTTCGCTCTTTTTAAATATCGGTTCCAAACCGACCGAGCCGGAAATCCCTTTCCGAGTGCTCGACAGCTTGCTGGGCACCTTCAAACTTCAAAATGTCATACACTGGGTCAAATCGATCTATATAGAAGCCGAGAGCTACCACAACAATATCGAAATCAACGTCGGACATTACAAGCCGATTAACAGCTCGCGCTTTTTAAACGACACCCACGAATATATCTTTCATCTGACCAAAACCGGGCAAGTCCCGCTCGACCGTCTCGCCCTGGGCGTGCCGTACAAAGACGACTCTAATGTAACCCGTTGGAACAATGGGAAGTCCAAAATCCGCTGTCGGGGCAATTGCTGGTTTATTCCATACGAAACGATCCAGAACCGCAAGAGCGATCGTCCACACCCGGCCTCATATCCGCCGCAGCTGGCGGAGAACTGCATCCGCCTGCACGGGTATACTCCTGAGACGCTGGTGATGGACCCGTTTACCGGCATCGGGAGTACGGCCCTGGCCTGTCATCGGCTAGGTGTCGGATTCATCGGATTCGAGATTGATCCGTATTATATAAAAACGGCCCGGATGAGACTGGCACAATTGGTTAAGTCGGGTCAATAAATGCTTGACAATTTAGCAGGACTTTATAACTTTCCGACTCTATGAGCGATACTGGACGCCGCAAATATTTTGAGCAGTTTGTCGATGAATGGGACAAAATGTTCACCGCCGAGGAACTGGAACTCCTTGAGTTTCTGATCGATTCCTTTGATTTCAGGAAAGGCTATAAAGTTGCCGATCTTGGTTGCGGGACGGGTGTCATGTTCGATATTATCCGCCGCCGTATTGGACCCGAGGGCATTATTGTCGGGGTGGATTTCTGTTCCCGTATGCTCGAGAAAGCCCGCATGAATTTTCCGTTCGACAATATTTACACCGTCGACGGCGACGTCGAAGATCTGCCTCTTAAGAGCGGTGCTTTCGATATCGCCCTGACTTTTGCGGCCTTTGCTCATTTCAGCAATCAGAAACGTGCGATGGAGGAATCGGCGCGCATCCTCAAACAGGGCGGGCAGTTTTACGTGATCCACCTCGTGTCATCGTCGGAACTCCAAGAGGAACATCATCAAATGGGCGGACCCATCGCCGAGGATCGTCTCCCGTCCCGTGAAGATATGATGCAGCTTTTCATCGATGGTGGTTTTAAAGACGTCAAAATAACCGATCACCCCGGGCTTTATCTGGCCCAGGGCATCAAGGCCTGATTTGTCCCATCGACATATAACTCATACGGCCCTGTATCTGGCCGTAGCTTTGGCTCTGCCATACGCATTTCATCTGACCGGCTTGGGCGGCCGAATGTTCCTGCCGATGCATCTGCCGGTGCTTATCTGTGGAATGGCCTTGGGGCCGTATCATGGTATCCTGGTCGGGCTTTTGGCGCCGCCTTTGTCGCATCTTATGACCGGTATGCCGCCGACGTATGCCGTCCCGCTGATGGCGATGGAATTGCCGATGTACGCTTTGGTCGGTGGATTGGCCTATAAGAAACTTAATTTGAACATCTATATCGCTCTGGTCGCGGCCATGATTTTCGGTCGTCTCGCCTTCGCGCTGGGTCTGGCGGTTTTGGGGATGTTTATGGCTCTGCCGTACGGACCGGTGCAATTCATCGCCGCCGGAGGAGCTGTGCTTACCGGCTGGCCGGGAGTACTGATCCAGTTTATTATCATCCCGCCGGTCGTTGCGGCCATCAAGCGATCCACGCAACCGATTGAAGGAAACGCCGGGCCGGCTGGTACATAAAAAAAACCGATACCGCGAAGTACCGGTTTTAATCAATCATGTTGCCCTGATTATGGGCAATACATTTGGAATCTTCTATCTGCCTTCTTTGAAAAGAACGTGCTTTTTAACGACCGGGTCGTATTTTTTTAACTGCATACGGTCGGGATTGTTGCGCTTATTCTTTTTCATAGTGTAGGTATAGGGGCTTTCGGTCGATCTCAGTTTGATGATCACGACGTTCTTATTTTTGCTTTTGCCGCCTGTCTTCTTGGCCATTTCTATAATCTCCTTGTCTTTCTTTCGAATCAAACGGTCCCGGGATCATTCCCGGTCCGGTTTCATAAAATACGCGCAATTACGAATTTGTCCAGCCCCTTTTTATTGTTTTCGGAAGAAAATGCCCGAAATAAAGGCCGCTGAAATCAATCCTGCAGCCAGACTGGACGCCCGTTCCGGGCTTCAGCACGGCCAATTCCGTGGATTAATCCATAGCGCTGCAGCCATCTATAGGCTCGACGCCGTCATAATATATGAAACTGATTAAGTATAATATATCCAACAGGTTATTGCGGCAATCGCCGTTGCAGTCACCCCTCTGCTCGAAGGAATAAGGGTCGCCTCCATAAATTGAATTGATCATGGATAGTATGTCGAGCAGGTTGATGGCGCAGTCATCGTTGAAATCACCGGAAATTTGGATATTAAGCGAATAGGCGAAACCTATGCCCCAGATATTACCGGAGGAGGCCGCGCTGTACCAAACCGGAATATCAAAGCAGCTTTCATTGTTGTCGAAAAGAAAAGTGGAGCGATACATGTAATAGTCCCATTGGTCCCGGATGCCGTGTTTAACGGTTTCCCCGAGGAATTCCCAGTTAAGACCATCATCGCTCACGTACATCATTTCTCCGAGGGTATCGTACGTATTCGTATTCAGAGGGTTCAATGCCGCGAGCATATAGTACCGACCGTCTCTTGACCACTGGTTGATTTCCATGTGCCAGAGCTGCTCTTTATAAAAGGGCATTTCTACAAAGCATGTATCTACTTTACTCCAGTGCTCTCCGATGCTGGGGATTTCCATACGAATCATCTGCGTGCCGGATATGGAACCCTTAATGTCAACAGACCAAAGCCAGAAATTGCCGTTTGGTGCCCGAGCAATGGTCGGGGAGATTAAATTCCAGGGAGTATAATAGTCTGTGATTACCTGATCATTTTCAACGACCGTAAGGGTATCCTGCCGTTTCCAGTCGATGCCGTCGCGGGAGAAAAAACCATAAAGTACTTCATAATTGGCCGCATATTGGTATTGGTAAGAGCGGAAAACAAGGTATATCCCTCCGGCGGCTGAATCGTAAACCAGTTCGGGATCGGAATTATGTCCCAGGAATTTATCGGATTTAAGACTGAAGCGGTACTCCTGGTCCCATATAGTATCGGGATCGATCAGCCCGGTATCATCTTTGTAAGATTGACCGAATGTCGTTACCGGGTCCCTGACCCAAACCGTATCCAGAGCTCCGTCTTCGCCGGTGGGGTCAATTCCAACGGCAAACGGTCGGCACCAGCCTCCATAGCGCCAATTGCTGACACGAATGGTCGGATTCTCATATAACGCATTGCCATACGGATACGGGGTCACAACCATCCAGTACATCCATCTGGGCGTATCGGCGGCGGTGATAATCGTGTCGAGGACTCCGTTTCGGTCGTAACCGATAACCTCGTGTGACGGGTCCGGGCCGAATCCTTCTGCACTGTAAAAAATATCAGGGTGCACCGCCTGATTGGACCCCATGAAACCCAAAGCCAGGTCAATCGTCCCGTTTTTGGCATCGTGGAAGCAATGCCCCAGACAGGATTTTGGATCCTTTGATGGAGTTTCACCAATGGGGGACAGCCCGTAGCTGTAGCGGGCGTTTATTAACAGGCCGCAGAACAAGGCACAACGCAATAAATTACGCATACCCACCCCACAATTTAAGCCCGTCGATGTTGGTATGTCGAAGGAGACTATAGCTTGTTGCTAATAATGTACTGCAAG
>CAZMWI010000170.1:0-6461 GCA_964569945.1 uncultured Ignavibacteriaceae bacterium | reverse complement strand
TATTCGATCCCGCATCAGAAATTACGATTTCAAATGAACTGTCATTTTGGGGTGCAATGCGTTTGCGCTCTATTTTGTCGATCTGTGATACTGCCGGTTTTTCGGCTTTAAGACTCTCTTCAAACCTATCCAGGCGTTCGGGCGGTCCCTCGACTTCGATTAAGAGACCTTCCGATGTATTGTTCACCCACCCGGTCAGATCACTGGAGGTCGCGAGACGGTATACGAATGGGCGAAAACCGACCCCCTGCACCGCACCCGTGATTTTCAGACGGTATCTTTCGCGGACCCCGGTCCGGCCGGAATCGTTTTTGTCAGTTCTGTTATCCATCGTGCCGCTCACAATATATCATAATGGTCACCGGGGATTAACAATTTTCCGCCCCAATGACACAATTGTCATTCATAAAAGCAATAGGGTAAGCGATTATTCGAGCATTACATTTATCCTGGCGGGATCCAAATGCAAAGTAATTGGAGACGGTCCAGAGGCGCTCAGGTTATGATCGGTCACTCCGAAAAACTGCTTAAAACCGTGCAGTAACGAATATAGGTATCATTCAGACGGGGCAAAAAACCACAACCAGGCAGGGAGACCAACATTGGCGGTCTTCTCGCAACCGCATGAATGGCATAATTATATACAATATAATGCCTTATATATCCGAAAAACCGACGCATTTGTTCGATTTCCCTTGACAATATTAAACCTGCTGATTAAATTTGGACCAATAGCTTGTGAATCTTGTCACAAGGAGAGGAGCTGTGGAGCATTCTGACCCGCATCTTTTGAGGCCCGAAAATCTGGCCATCCTTTTTCAATTATTGAAGAAAAAAGGTTTTGAAATTACCGGTCCGACCGTCCGCGACCGGGCCGTAGTCCTCGATACCCTCGACTCGCCTGATGATTTTCCGGTCGGATGGTACGACCGTCAGGCGCCGGGAAGCTACTGCCTCGACAAACGCGATGATAGTACGTACTTTTCGTACGTTGTCGGACAGGAATCGTGGAAAAAGTATCTTTACCCCTCGCGACAAAAATTGTTGACGGCAACCCGCAAGAAGACCGGTTTCAATGTCGAGCAACCGGAGGAAAGCGCAGAACAAATCGCCGCCTTCGGTATGCGTCCGTGCGAGTTGAAAGCGCTGGCAATACAGGATAAGATATTCACCGAAGGAGAAATCAGGGATTCAGGATACATGGCACGGAGAAAAAACCTGTTTATCGTCGCCGTCAATTGTACTAATCCCGGAGCCAATTGTTTTTGTACTTCAATGAAAACCGGTCCCAAAGCCGACGGCGGTTACGATCTGGCTTTGACCGAAGTGCTTGACGACAGGAACCACTATTTTATTATCGAGGCCGGAAGCGAGTCAGGCACCGAAATTATGAACGGCTTGAAACTTGAAAAAGCCGATGGCAATTCGGTCAATCTCGCCGGGAAAAAACTATCCGAGGCGGCCTCATCGATGGAAACCAGGCTTGATCTATCAGATATCAAAGCCATTCTCGAAAAGAATTTCGATAACCCCGACTGGGAGGAAATCGCCTCGCGCTGTCTCGCCTGCGGCAATTGCACTATGGTATGTCCAACCTGCTTTTGTTCCACCATGCAGGATTACACCGCGCTCGACGGATCAGGTGCGGAGCGGCTGCGCCTCTGGGACAGCTGCCACACCGTCGATTTTTCGTACATTCACGGAGGGAGCATCCGCAATACCGGCATGTCGCGTTACCGCCAGTGGGTCATGCACAAACTGGCTTACTGGGTGGATCAGTTCGGGACGTCCGGGTGTGTCGGCTGCGGCCGGTGCATAACGTGGTGCCCGGTTGGAATAGATATAACTGCCACGGCCAGGCAAATCGCCGGGCAGGAGACGTCATAGGGTCACAAATATTACGGAGATAAAATTATGGAAAATCTCAAATCGGTTCTGGCGGAACATCCGTTTCTCAACGGTATGAACGAAGCTCAACTGGAGCTTCTGGCCGGATGTGCCTCCAATGTTGTCTTCAAAGCCGGCGAATTCATTTTTCGCGAAGGGGAACCCGCCGAAAAGTTTTATTTTATCCGTCATGGAAAAATCCTGATCGAATCCCATGTTCCGCAGAAAGGTACCATTATCATCCGCTCGCGTGAAGCAGGAGAAATTCTCGGCTGGAGCTGGATGGTCCCGCCGTACAGGTGGCATTTCGACGCCCGTGCGGTCGAGTTGACACGGGCCATTGCCCTCGACGGAAAATGTCTGCGCGGCAAGTGCGAAAATGATCACGATCTCGGCTATGAAATAATGAGACGCTTTGCGCTCATCATCGCCGAGAGGCTCGAGGCAACCCGCTTACAATTGATGGATATATATGGCAAAAACAGCTAAACAAGCGGCTACGGTCGACTGCGTCGACCCCATGTTGTCGTACCCGTCCAGCATTAAACGGGTGACCAAAGACACTGCAGATACATTCTCGCTGGAGCTGTCACCGCCCCGTGCCGAATTCAATTTTCTGCCCGGGCAATTCAACATGCTCTATGTGTACGGTGTCGGTGAAGTACCGATATCGATCAGCGGAGATCCGACGAAGTTCGACCGACTGGTGCACACGACCCGTGAGGTCGGCACCGTCACGCGCGCCATGCGCCGCCTCAAGGCCGGGGACACCATCGGCGTGCGCGGTCCCTACGGTACTCACTGGCCCATAGAACAACACGAGGAGAACGACATCGTTCTGATTACCGGCGGCATCGGGCTGGCTCCGTTGCGCCCGGTGATATATCACGTTCTTGCTAATCGGGCCAAGTACGGCAAGGTTGTCTTGCTGTACGGTGCCAGAACACCCGAGGACATTCTTTACGTCAAAGAACTGGAAAAACTCCGGGGGCGGTTCGATCTGGACATACTCATTACGGTCGATCGTGCCACCGGCTCCTGGCAGGGGAACGTCGGCGTCGTCACCCAGCTAATCGGCCGGGCTCCGTTCGACCCGATGCACTGCACCGCCATGATTTGCGGTCCGGAAATAATGATGCGCTTCACCATCATGGAAATGCAAAAACGCGGCGTCCCCGATGAAAGCATGTACGTCTCGATGGAACGCAACATGAAATGCGGCATCGGCCTCTGCGGGCACTGTCAGCTCGGCGGGCATTTTGTCTGCAAAGACGGACCCGTCTACCGCTACGACGAAATACGCGGCATCTTTACCAAGAGGGAGATGTAGCCATGGCAAAAACAAAGAAACCGACTCTGGCCGTGTGGAAATTCGCCTCGTGCGACGGCTGCCAGCTGTCGCTTCTGGATTGCGAGGAAGAGCTCCTGGCCGTGGCCGGGGCGGTGCAAATCGCAAATTTCCCCGAGGCTTCGCGGGCCGTCATGAAAGGCCCGTACGATGTCTCCCTGGTGGAGGGCTCCATCACCACACCGCACGACGCCGAACGCATCCACAAGATTCGTCGCCAGTCGAAGGTACTTATAACCATCGGCGCCTGCGCCACCGCCGGAGGCATTCAGGCTTTGCGCAATTTCGCCGACGTCAAAAACTATATTGCGGCCGTCTATCCGTCGCCCGAATACATCGAAACGCTCGGTAAATCGACCCCGATTGCCGACCACGTTTTCGTCGATTTTGAACTGCGCGGCTGCCCGATCAATAAATATCAGCTTCTCGAGGTCATCAATGCCCTGCTCAACAACCGCAAGCCGAACACGCCGCCATACAGCGTTTGCATGGAGTGCAAGCGTCGCGGGAATGTTTGCGTCATGGTGGCGCACGGGACACCCTGTCTCGGGCCCGTAACACACGCCGGGTGCAACGCTTTGTGTCCATCGTACAACCGGGGTTGTTTTGGCTGCTTTGGTCCCAAGGAAGTGCCCAATACCGCCGCCCTGGCCGATTGGTTCAAACAGACCGGCATGGCCGATGATGACATCGTGCGGTCGTTCCGGGGATTCAACGCCTTTGCCGAACCGTTCCGTAAGGAGAGCGAAGCTCATGAAAAGTAAAACTATCAAAGTCGATTACCTGGCGCGCGTCGAGGGTGAGGGTGGACTGTACGTAAAAATCAAAAACGGCGTCGTCAAAGACGTGAAATTTAACATATTCGAACCGCCCCGCTTTTTCGAGGCTTTCCTTCGGGGCCGCCGCTTCACCGAAGCACCGGATATAACCGCCCGAATTTGCGGCATCTGCCCGGTGGCGTACCAGATGAGCTCCGTGCACGCCATGGAGCAGATTTGCGGCGTCAAAGTCGACGGGCAGCTTCGCGAACTGAGGCGGCTGTTGTACTGCGGGGAATGGATCGAATCGCACGCCCTGCATATATACATGCTGCACCTGCCGGATTTTCTGGGCTATGAAGACGCTATCGCAATGGCCAAGGACCATGGAGAAGCGGTCAACAACGCCCTCAAGCTGAAAAAAATCGGCAACGATATCATGATCGTGCTGGGCGGAAGAGAAATCCACCCGATCAACGTCCGCGTCGGTGGGTTTTATAAGGTCCCGTCCAAAAAAGACTTACGGGCCCTGCTTGATCCGCTCAAGTGGGCTCTGGAGGCTTCGCTGGAAACGGTCAAACTCGTAGCCGGTCTGCCTTTCCCGGAACTGGAACGCGATTACGAATTCGTATCGCTGCAGCACCCCGATGAATATCCCCTGTGTGAAGGGCATATTGTATCTAACAAGGGCTTCGACGTCGAAACCAGGGATTTTCTGAAGCATGTCGAAGAAGTGCACGTCGAACATTCGACCTCGTTGCAGGGCAAAGTGATCGCCCGCGATGATTACCTTACCGGTCCGATGGCCCGCTATCACCATAACTACGGCCGTCTGCCGAAAGTCGCTCGCGACGCCGCCAAAGAAGCGGGGCTGGGCAAGACCTGCAGCAATCCGTTCAAGAGCATTATTGTCCGGGCGGTCGAGACGGTTTTCGCATGCCACGAAGCGATTAGAATTATCAAAAATTATGAGCCGCCGGATGAACCGTATGTAGAGGCTATCCCCAAAGCCGGCACCGGTCACGGAGCGAGCGAGGCGCCGCGAGGGTTGTTGTACCATCGGTATGAAATCGACGGCGACGGCATTATAAAAAAAGCGCGAATTATGCCGCCCACGTCGCAAAACCAGAAAGCGGTCGAAAAAGACCTGAAGCAGTTTGTCGAAAATAATCTCGACCTGCCCGATGACAAACTGACCTGGCAGTGCGAACAGACCGTTCGCAATTACGACCCGTGCATTTCCTGCTCCTGCCATTTTCTGAAACTGAGGATAGACCGGGAATGACCGAAACGTCTCCGGTATCGGTTGTAATCATAGGGCAGGGCAATGAATTCCGGGGTGACGACGGTGCCGGGCCGGAAGTAATTCGAAGGCTGAAAGCCATAAAGTTCAAATCGAGGGCCCGGGTGAAGCTATTTTCCGGCCCGGTCGATATTGCCCGAATCATCGAATTCTGGGACGGCGCGAAGCTGGCGATTTTTATCGACGCCGCAATTTCCGATAATCCGCCGGGGACAATTCACATTTTCAGCCCGCTTACTTCGCCTATACCGGAGGAACTTCAGATTCAATCGACCACTCACGACGCCCCATCCGTGACTCAGGCCGTGGAACTCGGCCGGGCGCTGGGACGGCTTCCGAAAGAGTTAATTGTCTATGCTATTGATGGTCGGGAATTTAGCTCAAAAGCCGGGATAATTGCGGAAGTTGAGAAAGCCGTCGGTCTTGTCGTCGAAAATATATCCCAAAAGCTCCACCATTTTCTCTCCGAGTAGGAAAACCAGTCCTGAAAATTTAATAAGATCATAAGTCTTGGCGACTTACAGTTGGCTGTCAGTCTTAAGTTGCTGCCCTTTATGCCGATATATCCATAAATGGCTAAAAATATTTTTATTTCGGCTATAAGTGTGCTCGTATGGCTGGTGGTCGGCTCCGCTAATGCCGCGACATACTTTGTCTCCGCTTCCGGCAGTGACGGCGCGGACGGTTTGACTGAATTGACCGCTTGGGCGACTGTCAACAACGGCGATCAACTCGGAATTATCATTCCCGGCGATACGGTCAAAGTACTCGCTGGAACATACATGCTATCCGACAAAATCGAACTTGTAACCAACGGCACCGAAGCTGCGCCGATAGTGTATTGCAGCGAAGGCGGAACCGTTGTTCTCGACGACGATAACCGCTCCGATATTGTATTCGAAGTCAAAAGCAGCCATACCCTAATAAACGGATTTGAACTGACCAATACGCACGACAATGCCATACATCTTAAAGGCGATTCATGCACGGCATCATATTGCTATATCCACGACACCGATAAGTTCGGAATCAGAATCGAAGGCGTAGGCTGCCTTGCTTTGAAAAATATTATCATGAATACCGGTGACGACGGCATCCGCGCCGAAGCTAACGCCAAGCAAGCCTTGATATATGGCAATACTCTTTATGCCTGTCTTAAAGATGG
>CAZMWI010000169.1:4451-6542 GCA_964569945.1 uncultured Ignavibacteriaceae bacterium | reverse complement strand
TGCTTTTGTCTTATCCTCTTGAAGAAGAGGCGGCTCGCTTCAGCCGCCTCTTTTTTTATACTAGATTATTTGCCGAAACACAATTCGGTTTACTCGAGCGGTAAAGAGAGTGAAATTGGGAATGCCGTTAAAGTTCAATATTTCTGATCTCCACATAATTTGCATCAGCCTCATAAGAAATGTAAGCCAACAATGTTCTATCTGGTGATACTGCCGGGCTGAGTTCAATTTTATCCGGCGTATTTGTGATCTGAATTTCATCTTTGTTTTTCAAATCTGCCATGTATATATCGGATGCCACTATATCATCATCTTTTTCAGTAGCCCTGACAAAAACAAGATTTTCGCTATCGGAAAGCCAAGATTCCATATCAGTATGGTCGTAATGACATATAACCTCTCCATCTAAATTAATTACATCCAATCCACGCCCCGCAACGCAACTAATTTTTTGACCATCCGGCGAAAGTTGTGGCATTCGATACGATTTCCCGGTTGTAACTCGCTTGTATGGGTGACCGTCATATCGAATCAGCCAGACGTCATTGTCTCTTTCCTGACCCGATTGACGGGTTTGCCAATAATCGTAATTGCTGACCACATAATACAAATTGCTATCAAGGCTTTTGTCGCCAATCATGCCCTTAAGCGAATCAGGGGATGAATACCCGTTATGCGAAATGCACAATTTGCCATCATTCAATTTCCTGATCATATACCTAACATAGGAAGATTTTGTGGTAGTGACGCTGAACGCCGTATCCACCGTCCCGTTTAGAAAGTACTTTAAGAATATCTCATCTACAATGGTTGTACCTTTTTCTCGTCTCACATTCCGCTGCTTAACCAATATTGTACTATCCGCCATCCAATCGTATTTAAGGCCATAAACAGGAGCAAGGCTATCCAATACGCCTGACTGGACATCGTAAATCATCAATTGATTTCCTCGGGTAAATGAGAGATATTGGCCGGTGGGTGACCATTTGCACAAATTTCCCACACCCAGCCGGATGACGCGCTGATCATTGGCAAAGCCCGAACTTATGAAGAAAATTAGTAACACAAAAATACTCGAAACCAGGACCCTGGATTTCATCTTAAGACCTCAACTTAAATTTATTCCAATTTATTTTCGACCAAATATTCGGTTATTTTTTTCTTATAATTATATATCCCGTTCCAGAGCAGTATTCGGATATCATTCTGCCATTTGGTGAAAATCGCGCTGTTTGGCAGTTTTCCTCATTCACTTCATCGGCAAGGTCAATAAATGTGTCAGAATCCATATCAAATAAAAATAGATAGCCGGCCGAATTATATTCGTCTATATCACATGTATAGTAAAACAAGACTTCTTTGTATTTGGGGTTAATGTCTTCATTCATGAATCCGCAGCCGATACTATTGGCTTTAAAGTTCTGCAAGACTGGAAATGTATCCAATAAAATCGACGTCGAATCTTTGAGGTCGGTTATGAAACCGCCTCTAACATAGTATTTTTGTTTCAATGATTGCACCGTATCCGTGTAACTCTTATCATAAGCATAGATCGAATCCTGCAAATCGGCCCGCATCAGATATAACCCGCCCGATGTGATTCTATAGATATAATTGTTATCTGCACGGGCTTGGCCACGATATTTGCTCTCAGGAAATGTTGGGATTTTCACGCCGCCCTTGTACAAATAATAATATAGATTCCCTTGCACCGTTAGATACGGCCCCTCGAAATATCCGTCATTTAATCCCATCGGCAAAGGCCGGTCCTTTTTGAATTCCTGAATTACTTTGGATTCTCCGGTCACTATATCATATTTGACAAGCCTAATATGCTCGACTTTTCTCGATCGTGAATCCTCAAAACCGACTATCTCTTTATCAGACAGCCATTCAAAGCGATGAAGAGGCAATTCCGCTTTAAAAGCAGCAATTTCATTTCCTGAAGTATCCGCAACAATAATTTGCGAGCGGCCGACGAAAACCAATTTATCGCCCGACGGCGACCATTTTAGGGGACTGCGAATTAGAAAACTATCGACTCCCCCGATTTTTATAACTCTGAAGTTTCTATTATCATCGCCAAACGAC
>CAZMWI010000169.1:0-4351 GCA_964569945.1 uncultured Ignavibacteriaceae bacterium | reverse complement strand
ATTACCCGGTCTCGGCTGACCGCCATATTCTTCATTCGCCGCAGCCGACGGGCCGCATTTCATTCACGCCGAAGACCGTACTTTCCGGCGCCGACCAGATAATAGAATAATTTTCTTACTTCAAGAGGTATGTTATGAGATTGTTCAAGGTCAAACCGGCATTCGGGGCCTTATCCATTTGTGTCATTTTTATGATTCTGGCCGCTTCGGCATCCGCCCAGCTCGACAGCTATGGCGCCGATCCGATCTGGATTTTCGACGGTGTCCTCAGCACTCCATACGCTGAAACGGCCGACCTGAACGGCGACAATATCCCCGACGTCGTCACGGCCGAATACGACCAAACCTATTATGGCGACCAGTCGCGCGTCATCGCCCTCGATGGTTCCTCCGGCGACACCCTTTGGACCTATATGGTGCAGGACGGCGTCCGCTGCCTGACTATCGGCGATGTCAACAATGATGGAGTCGCCGATGCAATTGCGGGCGCGTCGTACAACGCCTCGGGCACGGCCGACGGCCGCGTTCACGCCATCGATGGAACCGACGGCTCACAGTTATGGACATACAGTGTCGGCACGACCGTCACTGACGTCGTGATTTGTAACCTGAACGGCGATGCCTACGCCGATGTCGCGGTGGCGTCGTTCGCCGACTATGTCTACGGCATCAACGGACTCAACGGGGCCAAATTATGGCAGTACTATGTCGGCAGTCTATGGATAAACGCCGTCGCCGCGGGTGACGTCAACGGCGACAATATCGACGATATTGCTTTTGCCCACGAATACCTGGCCGGCTTTGACAATCATTATGGTGTCCTCGACGGCACCAGCGGACATGCCATCTGGGATTCGACCGTTACCTACGTCGTCCTCGATGCCATGATAACCGATATCGACGACGACGGCGACCCGGAAGCGATATTCTCCGGTGTGTACAGCGACGATCACGGTGAAATATTCGTCCACGACGCAGTTAATGGTAAGACCGAATGGAGCTATAACCTCGGATCGGTCGATCATGTCAACGGTGATATAGGCCTTTACGAGTACGATATCGATACCGATGGCGACCCGGAACTTCTGGTCGGGACAATCCTTGGGACGATGCAGATTTGGGTCTTTGAAGGCGACGTCAACACGCCGATGTACATCACACCGCCTCTCGACGGCTACGCCCGCGATATTGCGGTTGGCGACGTCATCGGAGACGGTGAACTCAACATCGTGGCCGCGACCTTCGACCGCGTCCAGGTGCTCGACGCCGAAACCGGAAGTAAAATTTATTATTACAGCGTCGCGGGGACATTCCAACACATAGCGTTAGGCGATTTTGACGACGACGGCGTTCTCGACATCGCCGCCGGAGGCGGGGCCGACTTCACTGGCATGGGTTCCGATCCCGGAAAAAGCCTCTGGGCTCTCAAAACCGTGCAATCCTCACTGCTCTGGGAATTTGAATTCGGGTCCTACGGCAACGCGCTGGCGCTGGGTGATCTGGACAAAGACGGCGGCATGGATGCCGTCGCAGTCAGTTCCGACGATGAAGCCTGGGCTATCGGCGGAAAGACCGGCACGGAACTCTGGCACTGGTCCGGCACCGCCAACCTCTACGCTCTGACCATCGGCGATTTCGACGACGACGAACAGCTCGACGTGGCAGTCGGCGGGGCCGACGACGCTGTCACCGGCCTTAACGGCGTCGCCGGTGGCGTGCTCTGGAATTTCACGACACCGACCGACCAAATTTATCGAAAGTGTATTAAATCGACGGACCTCAATGGCGACGGCAACGTTGACGTAATTGTCGGTTCCAACGATGGGACGGTGTACGCTATCGACGGCAAGGACGGCAGCCAGCTATGGTCGAGGTCTCCCGGAAGGGTAAATGATATCCGTCTGGCTCAAATGAATGGTTCCGGCCCTCTTGATGTCGTCGCCGCCGTGGGAACCGGCACTTCGGGAAGCCAGGTATCCGTCATGGATGGCGAAACAGGCAGCGTTATGTGGAATTACACGGCACCGAACGGCGTGTATCATGTTGCCGTAGGTGACGTCAACGACGACGGCGTCCCCGATGTCGCCGCCGCGATCGCTTTCAGCCCTCTGGAAATAATCATGGTCAACGGTGTCTCCCCGCACAACGAACTCTGGACAACGCCGGTCAGCTTGGCCACCAACGTGCAGGGTCTCGGCATTGGCGATCTCAACGACGATAAAATTCCCGATATTCTGGTACCGGGCACATCGACCGACAAAAACGCCCGCGCCCTCAGCGGGGAAGACGGCAGCATCATCTGGTCGTTCCCCACTGGCGGTGAGGTGAACTGCTGCCTCGTGTCCGACGTCGATCTCGACGGCTTCAACGAAGCCCTGGTCGGTTCGGACGATCAGAATTTATATGTCATCGACGGCATCACCGGCGCTGAAGAATGGAGCTACAGCACGGCCGGTGACGTTATGGACGTCCGGGTGGGCGATATCAGCGGCAACGGGCGTCCCAATATTGCCTGTGTCACGTTCGATTCCCACGGCATCATTTACGCTTTTGCATCACTGGCGACTTCGGCCGACACCGACGGCGACGGCGTTCCCGATGCGGTCGATAACTGCCCCGCTACATACAATCCCGATCAGGAAGATATCGACGGTGATAATGTCGGCGACGTCTGCGACAACTGTACTACGACCGCCAATAACGATCAGGCCGATACCGATTTCGACGGCGTCGGTGACGCGTGCGACAACTGCCCCGACGTATCCAACAATGACCAGACCGATACCGACGACGATACGGTAGGCGATGCCTGCGACAATTGCATCAATAATGCCAACACCGAACAGATCGACACCGACGGCGATGGTGTCGGGAACATTTGCGACAATTGCGCCGATACGTATAACCCAGACCAGCTCGACTCCGACGGTGACAATATCGGTGACGCCTGCGATTACGTTTGCGGCGATGCCGATGGCGACGGAGCGGTTAACCTGATCGACATTTTATACATTATTGCATACAAATACGGTGAACCACCCGGACCGGCTCCCGATCCGTTCGAAGCCGGCGACGCCGACGCCGACGGCAACATCAACCTGATCGACATCCTGTATCTGATAGACTACAAATACGGCGACCCTCCCGGACCGGAACCTATCTGCGAACTGCCGCCCGGCCCGACGAGCGGCGATCTTACATGGTACTCCGATTGCAAAGCTCCTTCTGGCAAGCTATCTCCTAATCCGGTTGCCGACAGCATGGACTGCCTCGAATATCAGTACGACGGCCACGGGACGCTGACTTTGAACCATATCAACGGCGGACTCAACTGCTGCCCCGTTATGATCTCCGATATCGAAATTTACGGAAGCAATATTGTTATTACGCAAATCGATTCACTCGAAGGCGGCTTTGGCTGCCCGTGCATGTGTCTCTTCGATTTCACTTACGTTTTCGATAATATCGAACCGGGAACCTATACGATCGGAATAATTGAACCATACAAACCGGCCGGAGACGAAACCCTGTATATCACCGTGCAATTATACGGAACCGTATCCGGAGGCGTCTGTAAAGTAAGAACGGAATACCCCTGGACGGAAATGTAAGGAGGGAATATGTGCAGATCTAAAATTATCTGGCTGTCGATGGCACTGCTCTTGTTGGTCGGTCTTGTCGCGCCAGGTGTGACTGCAAACGAAAAACTGGATTATGTCTGCGGAGATGTCAATGCCGACAACAATGTGGATTTGCTGGATATTTTATACATGATCGATAATCTCTATGGAGTTCCGCCCGGCCCGGAACCTGTTCCGTTTTCGTCCGGCGACGCCAATGCCGAGGGACTTCTGAACCTCATCGACATTCTATATCTGGTTGATTATATCTATAGCGAACCGCCGGGACCAGAGCCCATTTGTCAAAGAGATTTCGGCCCTCCGGAAGGACAACTCGGATGGAGTTCGAGCTGCAAATCGTACGATGTCAAATCCGATATCGATCCGGTTCCTGATACGCTGGACTGCATTAACTACGTGTACAACAGCGATAATGGTGGATTGAGACTGGATCATATCAATGGCGCTCTAAACTGCTGTCCTGTCAAAGTCGCCGATGTAGAAATTGTCGGCAACGAGATTATTGTAACCGAGATTGATTCGGTTTTGTATGGGGGCTGCGAGTGTTTGTGCCTGTTCGATTTTACCTATTATTTACAAAATATACAGCCGGGAACATATACAGTCAGAATAGTAGAACCTTACAGACGCCCCCCGGACGAGGAACTGACTTTCACCGTGCAACTGGTTGCCCACGCAGAAGGTCAGTATTGTGTGCCCAGAACGTGGTA
>CAZMWI010000168.1:0-6550 GCA_964569945.1 uncultured Ignavibacteriaceae bacterium | reverse complement strand
GTGATTTCGATATTATCCGAGCCGGACAGAGTGTCTATCGGGGCGAAAAATATATCGGCCCCGAACGGGTATGAGCCTTTTCTGAAGTCCTGCCAGACGGTCGCAAACTGCCCGAGATTATTGGCGGCAACCGACGGATGATATTGTGGCGAGGTGCCAATATCGTTGTTCAGCTTGTAATTATCACCCGAGGCAGTCCCGGAGCTATCATAAAACTGAAAATATATATCGCTGTTGCCGGATCGTTTATCGGTCCAGGCAATGATAAAATCGCCGCTGTGATCGACCGCTATGCGGGGATCTGCCTGATCGCTCACGGTTTGATCGTCGTTGACGCGAATATCAAAAATATCGGCAATACATAGTTCAAAGCCGGATACAATTAAGAGGCTGACTATAATTCCGATTTTTAATATTCGCTTAGCCATCGCATTTTATATTTGCAACCATAATGCCAATATGTTTGTCATAATTCACTATGGTACTTGCCACATAACGCATTGACGAATAATGAATTAATATTTTTAATTAATCAATTAATTTAAGGTGGGCTTGTATAAAAAAAAGAACGGGGAAAGTCGTTCCGAAGGTGCCGGAACGAATTTCCCCGAAAAAAATTTCTGCCAGTTAATTTATATTTAGCTAGCGATTTTTCTTTTTGTGACGGTCAGCTCTCCTGCGTTTTCTGCGCTTATGAGTTTTAATTTTCTGACGTTTTCTCTTCTTTCCGCTCGGCATTAATCCTCCATCTCAGGAAACTGTAATTAGTTAGACAGGCAGTTTGGTTATCATGTTCTTGAATTCGTTCGAGGGCTTAAATACCGGCACTTTTCTCCCGGGCACGGGGACCACTTCCCCGGTTCTCGGATTGCGCGCTGTGCGTTCCTTGCGTAATTTGATTTTGAACGTACCGAATCCGCGAATTTCGATATTATTGCCGACTTCCATTGATTTCTTCACGGTATCAAGAAAGGCGTCAACGACTACGGCAACATCTGTCCTGGTCAGACCGGTTCTTTCGGCCACCCTTTCAACCAGATCAGCCTTGGTCATATTTTCCTCCCTCTCAAGCTTACTGGTTTATTATCATTTCTTTTTTTCATAATACTATTCCTAAATTCTGTCAAAGAACAAATTGACGATTTACGCTAAGCCTTTGACAAATCGTTACATAAGGTAAATTATTTCAAAAAATAACGCAAGGATTTTTATAAATTAATATAGATATAAAACACTAGGTCCCTGCGAGTAAGCTCCCGACGTCAAATCGTGAAGCTTGGACATAAACGACCCAAGAAAATCAAAAAAGCCCGGTTTCGGTTTGACAATCTTCACCAAATTGGGCTCGCCCTCTATCCCGGCCAGGTCGGCTGTATAATTGACGGCTTCCTCGAACGTCCCGAGCGTATCGACCAGACCCAGTTCATAGGCCTGGCGCCCGCTGAATATAGACCCGTCGGCCAGCGGATATATGTCTTCCTTGCTCATGTGGCGGCCCTCGGCAACTATATCCACAAACTGCTCATAGGTGTCCATGACCATAGATGTCAACATCTTCCGCTCTTTTTCGGTCATAGGCCGGTCGCGCGACCCGACGTCTTTTAATTCGCCGGACTTAACCGTCTCGTAAGAAAGACCGATCGTATTTAAAAGCTTCTCGGCGTTCATAAATTGCATTATTACACCTATTGAACCGATAATCGCACCGGGATTGGCCATTATGGCATCGCAGCCACACGCCGCCATATACCCGCCCGACGCGGCCATAGACAGGCAGGACGCCACTACAACCTTACCTTTGTCCTCGCGGATTCTTTTAATTTCCTGATAAACCTCCTGAAACGGGGCCGCCGCGCCTCCCGGAGAATCGATATGAAGAATTATGGCCTTAACGTTGTCGTTGTCGCCCCATTTCTTGAGCTGTTTGATTATGTCGGCTGAATCATAGACGGCCCCATAGATTTCTATTACCGCAATCTTATCCCCGAAACCGCCAAGACTGACCTCACTGTCGCCGGTGAGTGCTCCGAAAAAGACGAGACTCAAAAATCCGAACCCAAATATAAAACTGAAAATGATAATGACTGCAATTACGATATCACGTTTCCGAGCCATAATCCCCCCTAATCATAATATATTTTCAATTTGTCGCCAATATTGATTAACTCAGGGTCTGTCAGCCCGTTCCAGGCCATAATCTTCGATACTGTCGTGCGGTTTTTATAGGCAATCCTCGAAAGCGTGTCACCGCGGCGAATTGTGTAAATGGTAAAGTGTGCCTTGCCCGACGGAATTACGAGTTTTTGATTGGGATAAATGCGGCTGCGTCGTCCCATACCGTTGGCTCGGCGGATACTCGACACTGTCGTCCCGTGCATTCTGGCAATGTCCCAAAGGGTGTCGCCGGGCCTGACTTTGTAGGTCGTGCTTTTCTGTTCGTCAGAGCTTTTATCGGATGATGACCTGCTGCTTACCTGCGTTGTCGCTACCGTAGTCGTGCTTTTTTCAAAAATTAGCAGCTTCTGACCGACATGGATTCTGGCCTTACGGTCGAGGTTATTCAATCTGCGAATTTTGTCGGTCGACGTGCCGAAAGCTCGTGCTATATCCCATACAGTATCGCCGGAGCGAACATAATAATAACTGCCGTCGGCCTGATATTCCCGCTTGGGTTCTTTGCGACTGCTATAGCTTCTGTCATTGGGGACGGGAACGATCAGGGTTTTTCCGGCATATATTTTCGAGCGCCGGGAAAGATTGTTGGCCTGCAGGATGGCATTTTGTGAGACACCGTAATGGCGGGCAATGGTCGATACCGCCTCGCCCCGTCTTATTTTATGGCGGACAAAACTGGTTTCCTGCGATGACGGCATATCGTCATAGGCGGCCAGGAATTTTTCCCGCGTGTTTTTTGGTACACGCAAAGTATAATTTTTAGTATTGGGAGGAGTGAAGTTGCGAAGCAGTTCCGGATTTAATTCTTTTAAATCTTTAAGCGAGCAGCCCAGCTCTTTGGCGACTACTTTCAGGTCCAGGCATTTGTCGATACTAACTTCATCGTAATCCCATTCCGATTCATAATCTATGTCGGTGAAACCGAATTTCTCGGGGCTTTTTGATATGATCGTGGCCGCCATAAAAAACGGGACATAATCTTCGGTCTGCTTCCGCAGGTCCATTTTCCAAAAATCGGTTGTCTTCTGGCGCTTGATAGTCTTGCGGACTCTCCCCGGCCCTCCGTTATAGGCGGCCATGGCCAGTTCCCAGCTCCCGAATTCATCATACAGGTCCTTTAAAAATCTCGCCGCAGCGTGAGTCGCCTTGACCGGATCCTTGCGTTCATCCAGCCACCACGAACGATCCAGCCCATACAGTTTTCCGGTCGATGCAATAAACTGCCACAGGCCCATGGCCCGCGCCCAGGAATAAGCATTGGGGCTGTACCCCGATTCGACCGACGCTAAATAAGCCATATCTTCGGGTATACCATGCTCCCTGAAAATCTTCCTGAACAAAGGCAGGAACTTGGTCGATCTTGACAAGTGCTTGGCGAAGGCATCGCGGGCAACGGTTTGATAGTACAAAATGCAGTTCTTGACCCGCTCGTTCATGATGATCGGAACGTCGTAGGCAACTTTTTCCTGAGTAATCTGATCTATGCGCTTGAATTCGGTGGTGTCCATCTTGAGATGATTTATTTCGGAGAAACGAGACATAAGAGCGTCTGATGAAACGTCACCGGGCAAATGCCCTAGAGACAGCAAGGTCTGGCGATAACCGGATGCCAATTCGGCCAATAGCTGATTGTACTTGGCCGCTTCCGGCGTTTCCGATTCAGGATCAAGGTCGAGTTCCCCGAGGATTGAAATACATTTCTCGAAATAGTACTGCGCCTCTTCCCAGGCCGCTTCCTTGTTGGCCAGGACGCCCATGCTGTAATATTCGTAGGCCAGGTTCAGATATCTCCAGATTTCATCGTCGACCGCCACGGTCGTATCGTTGACATTTTCCGTTGTATCCGGTACGGCGTACGGCGATTGATCAGTGCGATCCAGATAGATCTCTTCTTCGACCGAGGCCAGGGGGGCGCTTCCCTGATTATCGTTCGAAGAGCTGTCTGAAAATTGAGGTTTGGCGTTGTTTTCGGCAGGCGGTTGACCCAGGTTTGGGTTGGTACAGGAGATTAACACAATCCCCAAAAGAAAAGAAAGAACGGCTGAAATCTTGGCTGTTTTCATGATAATAAATTTCCAATAGTTATAAAACTTCCATCCTAATATATATCGGAAAGGTTTATGCAGTCTTTACGTTATCCCCTCATAACCTGTTGTTATATATATGAAATCCTCAGCGAGGGTGTCAACATTAAATATTCCGACCTTCCACTATATTTGAAAGACAATCCAAAACACCCTCGGGTTTATCGCAAAATTGAATATTTTGCATACTTTTCAGCCAGGTAATCTGCCGTTTGGCGAACCGCCGGGAATTTTGCTTTACCAGGTTCATGGCCTCGTCGAAACTGAGATGACCGTCCATGAATTCGAATAACTCGTTATACCCGATTACATTAATTTGCCTAACCTGGTCTTTCAGACCCATGTTTATGAGCATTTCGATTTCGTCCCGCAGCCCGCACTCCAGCATCAGATCCACCCGCGAATTTATCTTTTCGTAGAGATGCTCGCGCGGCGGCAAATAGCAAATAATTTTAAATTCGTATATATTTTTATACGATCCGACGGCCATAATTTCCGATTTGGATTTGCCGGTCAGGTAATAAATTTCGAGCGCCCGAATGACTTTCTTGACATTATTCGGGTGGACTTTATAAGCCTCAATCGGATCGATATTTTTAAGTTTTTCATGAAGGGTCTCCGGGCCGTCGGTTTCGGCGACTTTTTCAAGGTCGTCCCGGATGCCGAAATCGCCGTCGGGTATTTCCACTATGCCTTCGGCGAGGGACTTGATATACAGCCCTGTCCCACCGCACACCAGAGGCAAACGCCCCCGATCAAGGATTTCGCCGATCAACCTGTTGGCCTGCTCGACAAAATCGAAAGCCGTGAACCTATCCCCCGGCTCGACACAATCGACCAGATGAATCGAATAACGCGAGATTTCTTCGGGGGTCGGTTTGTCGGTCCCGATATTGAGGTTTCTGTATATCTGTCGGGAGTCGGCGGAAATCATTTCGAGACCCGGATGCCGGTCCATGAATTTGAAAGCCAGCGACGTTTTGCCCGCTCCCGTGGGTCCGGTCAGTACCGGTATAATCGGAGCTTTATCGCCCAAACTTGGCATCGAGTTCATCTCTGGTCAACCGAAGAATAAGAGGACGACCGTGAGGACAGGTGTGATGATTGCGGCATCTATACAATTGCCGAATCAGAGCACGAGCTTCGGTTTCGGTCATTTTGTCACCGTGCATGACCGCGCCCCGGCAGGCGATGGACTGCGCGATGCTTTTCTTGAGGTCGAAACCGGCCTTGTCGGCCTGTTCAATATCGGTAATTATCTCGTCGAACGATTTCTCCGGAGATTTCTTTGACAGCGCTGCCGGAACCGCCGACAGCAGGATGGTAGTGGCGCCGAACGGCTCGGCCATGAATCCGGAAGCCTTAAGAGCCTCTGCGGCCATTTCAAAAAGTGAATAGCGGTCGGCAGCCAGTTCTATATTTACCGGAAACAGAAGATTCTGAGATATACCGGCGCCTTTGTCCATCGCGGCCAGTGTTTGCTCGTAAAGCACCCGTTCGTGTGCCGCGTGCTGATCGACGATGTATAATATGTTTTGATCCGAAAAGATGAGATACAACTTCGCGAATTGCCCCAGATATTGATAGCGTTCGAATTCCGGTTCGGACGTCGGAGCCGAAGCCGGTTCAGAAACGGGGGTATCTTCTTCGACAGGAAGCCCGGCATGTACCGATTCAGATGTTGCTCGCCCACCAATATTTTCTTCGGTCTCTCCCCTGTATAGTTTTTTCAATAAGCTGATATCGAGATTTTTCGCCTGTTGCGGCGTTACTGTTTGATGTTCAAATCGGGCTTGAGTATGGGTCGGCGAAGCTGCTGGCGGCCCAAGGACCGTCGGAGTCGGAAGGATACCGGTTTCGCGCAGGTTCCGCTTGACTGCTTCGTGAAGCAGGTCGTGAATCATCCGCTCCTGCGACAGACGCACCTCGGCTTTGGTCGGGTGCACGTTAACATCGACCTGCGCCGGATCGACCGACATAAACACCGCCCCGACCGGGTACTGCCCTTTCTGAAGAAGTTCTTTATATCCTGACACTATACCATGCGCCAGTCCCGGCGATTTTATGAAACGATTGTTGATAAACATGTACAGGCCGGTTTGGCCATTGCGGCAGTACAGCGGGTAGCTCAAGTACGCTTCTATTTTGACGTCGGAGACGTCGCTTATGACGGTCATCAGTTGATCGACTTTATTTTGCAGTAATATCCGGGCGGTGCGCGATTTGGGATTGTTGTCGGTTTCGGAAAGCTCGAACAGACGGCGGCCGTTGATTCGGTATTTGAACGCCAC
>CAZMWI010000167.1:0-6615 GCA_964569945.1 uncultured Ignavibacteriaceae bacterium | reverse complement strand
GTCGCGATGATCTCGTCCAGCGAGCACGGTCCCAATGCATCCGGCAGGCCCATGTCGGTGATGATCGAAAAGGCGAGGACCTTTGTGCCCTGATGCCGGGCGACGATAACTTCCGGTACGGTCGACATGCCGACCACGTCGGCTCCGATAGTACGCAAAAAGCGGTACTCGGCGGCGGTTTCGAGATTGGGTCCGGGCACAGACACATAGACGCCTTTACGCACCGGTATTTTCAAGTCGAGTGCAGTCTGTTCGGCCAGTGCAACGAGATCCTTGTCGTAGCAGTTGTACATATCGGGAAAGCGGACGCCGAGGCTGTCGTCGTTGTGGCCGATCAGCGGGTTGGCTCCCTGCATGTTTATGTGGTCGGTGATGATCATGATGTCGCCGCGATTGAACTGCGGATTGAGGCCGCCGCAGGCGTTGGAGACGATCAGCGTCTCGATACCGAGGTCTTTCATGACGCGCACGGGGAAGGTCACCTGTTTCATCGTATAGCCTTCGTAGTAGTGGAATCTCCCCTGCATGGCGACGATCGGTTTGGAGCCGAGCTTCCCGAACAGAAGCCGTCCCTTGTGGGATTCGACGGTCGAGACCGGGAAGTGCGGGATTTGATCGTAATCGACGGTGGCCGACAGCTCGATGCCGTCGCCCAATGAACCGAGGCCGGTACCGAGGATGATACCGACCTTGGGAACTAAGTCTATTTTGGAACGAATAAAATCAGAACTTTCAGATATCTTCTCGCTGAGACTGTCCATTTGCAACTTCCTCTGTTTGTTTTTCGACTTCTTCCTGGAAGCCTTCGACCAGTCGGTCGATTTCGTTATCGTCAATTTCCAATGTGGGCCGTTCCGGCTGCTGGGGCTGGCTCGATTTCAGCGGATCTTTGGTCGTCTCCTGTTCTTTCTGCGCTTCCGGTTGACCGAACTGCTTCTTTTCTTCCATCACGCCCGGCTGAGCTTCATCGACGTCGCCATCAGGAGACGGTTGTTCATTGTATTCTTCTTCTTCGGCGGCATCGGGCTGAACTTCCTCGGAATGATATTCATTCGTGTCCGGCTGTTCGTGTTTCGGTTCTTCGGCGACCGGCATCTGATGATGCTCTTCGCGGGCCGGAGATATCGAATTGACCAGTTTGAGATGGGCCTCGATTTCACCCCGGAGCTTGTTGTAGAAGCTGTTGCGAGTGAATTGGAGCTCCTCGACTTTAGCCTGGACTTCGGAGACCTTGCGATGTCTCTCTTCTATGACCGCGTCGCGCTTCTGTTTGGCCTCGCTGAGCATCAGCTCGGCCTCTTTCTTGGCGTGAGCGATAATCTGGTCAGAGTGTTTCTGAGCTTCGAGAACGGCGTGCTTGACCGTATCTTCCATGTCCTTGAGTTCCTGGTTCTGCTTTCTCAGGCGGTCATATTCCTCGGCTTTTCGGGCCATTTCGGTCCGGGCCTGTTCCAGGGCCGCGGCGACGGTCTCGATAAAGGCATCGACCTGCTCTTTTTCGTAACCCCGAAAGCCGGATTCAAACGTCGTATTCCTGATATCATTGGGCGTTAATTCCATAACATCCCTCGTATTTTGGATTGAGAATTTTCAGCTATCTGTCCATATATAGTATCGGCCTCAAAGGCCGGATTTTAAAGGTCTGGGGCCAAAAATAGCCGTCCCGATCCTAACCTGTGTCGAGCCTTCCTCTATGGCCAGCTCGAAATCGCCCGACATTCCCATCGACAGCGTATCGAAACGTTCGTCAAAAAGTCCCCGGCTTTCAACAAAAATCTCGCGGGTCAGCCGGAAAGCCTCGCGAATCCGGTCTTCCTCTATAATATACGGGCCGATAGTCATGATTCCCCGCCAGATAATATTTTCGAGCCCGGCCAGTTCGGTCAGGATCTTTTGGCCGTCTTCGGGCGGAAACCCGTATTTGGACTCTTCTCCGGAGCTGTTAATCTCGGCCAGGCATTCAATGCGGCGGCCTGCTTTGGCCGCTTCGGAGTCGATTTTGCGGGCCAGGTGCACCGAATCGACGGCGTCGATGGTGTCGAACAGCTGAACCGCGCGCGGGACTTTGTTTGTCTGGAGGTGTCCGATCAGGTGCCAGCGGGCTATTGGGCCGAGGTCGGAGATTTTTTTGTCGGCCTCTTGTACCCGGCTTTCGCCGAGGTCGGTGATGCCTTCGGCCACCGCGGCTTTGATCGAAGCCTCGTCGTGGGTTTTGGACACCGCGACAAGGGTTACTGCTTCCGGATGCCTACCCGATCTCTTCGCCGCGTCGGCGATGCGGTTCTTTATCGTTATGATATTTTGTTCAATTCCGTCCATCTTAGTTTTGCCGTGCCCGATCTTTATATAACGGTTAGCTCAGGTCGTTCAATGCATACCGAAAATATCTCAATCGTATTGACATTTTGTCATAATAAGCTAATATAAAAAACCTGAATAAAATGCAAGGAACAATGGGAGATAAAGCGATGCTGGACAAAACAACCGACCCTCAGGAAGCGCTCCGGCTGGCGATTTCACGTGAGCAGGCCGCTTACGAGTTCTATAAACATCACGCGGACATTTTCGAGGACAAGGCCACCCGGGAGATGTTTAACCATCTGGCCGAGGAAGAGACCAGGCACCGCGAACGTCTTCAGGACGAGCTTGATAAGTACGTCCACTATGAAATGTAGTCTGTCGATATACGAAGTTTGAGGAGTAATTTTATGTCACCGGTTCATCCCGATATTCTGGCGGCCCTTACAGCGGGCATACAGGCCGAGGTCGCCGCGTACGTGTTTTATAAAGAGGCATCGAAGCAATTCGCAGAGAAAGACCTGAAAGAAATTCTGGAACGGCTGGCTTATGAAGAAAAGAGCCATTTTCATTATCTGGAGCGGCAGTACGATTCGCTGGTCCGCTCGGAAAAATGGATCAGCACCGCCGATATCATGAAGCAGGAAGGCCTGCCGGAAATAAGCGAAGATATGCAGGACCGCCACCGGGAGACGATCGATCAGGTACGGAAGGCCAAGGGTAAACGCCAGATTCTCGAAATCGCGCTGGATTTCGAAAAGGAGGCGTGCGATCTATATACGGCGGCGTCGATGCAGTCCGAGACAAAAGAAGCCAAGAAAACTTTTGACGCTCTGACCAAATTCGAGGAATCCCATGTGAAAATTATCGGAGACATGATCGATAAACTCGACGATTGAGCGATGGCCAGATAGTTTTCAAGCCCCGCAATTGCGGGGCTTTTTTTATTTTGTGTGGACTTTTAAAATTTTAAATTAAACCTATGACCAATAAAGCCATCACCTGGATTGAAATAGATTCCCGCGCTTTTCTAAATAATATCGCGTCTATCCGCAGGCTGGCCGGAGACCGCTCGATAGCGGCGGCCGTCAAAGCCAACGCCTACGGTCACGGTTTGAAAGAGATAGTCGGGCTGCTCAGGAAGACCTACGTGGATTATATCGCGGTGCACTCGTCGGATGAAGCGGTCGGTGCGAGGAAGTTCGGTTGGAACAGGAATATTCTGGGGGTCGGTTATATCGCTTTGGGCGATCTCGACGTTATCTTCGAGTGCGATATAGAACCGACGGTCTACAATGTCGAGACGATCAACAGGCTGGGGCGATTGAGCGGTAAGTACAATAAAAATGTCTCGCTGCACCTTAAAATCGAAACCGGCACCAACCGCCAGGGCATGAATCCGGACCGAATCGAAACGGCGTTGAAAGCGATCAGGAAATATCCCGGTTTGGTTTTAAAAGGAGTTTCGACGCATTTTGCCAATATCGAGGATACGACCGATCACTCTTACGCCGAGCGGCAGCTTAAGATTTTCAACGACGCTGTCGGTCGCATAAAAAAACTCGGTTTCAAGCCGAAGCTTCGGCACACAGCCAGTTCGGCGGCGCTGCTGCTTTTCGATGAAACGAAATTCGAGCTGGTGCGGCCGGGTATCGCTCTCTACGGTTTGTGGCCGTCGAAAGAGACGTATTTATCATACCGTCTGAAAGGCGGTGACAATGGGATTTTATCGCCGGTCCTGACCTGGAAGACGCGCGTGGCGCAAATTAAAACGCTCAAGGCGGATTCGTATGTCGGCTACGGATGCACATACAAGACTACCTCCCGCACCCGGCTGGCGGTGCTTCCGGTGGGCTATTATGACGGCTATGACCGGGGGCTTTCGAATCTGGCTTATGTATTGATTCATGGGCGGCGGGCGCCGGTGCGAGGGCGGATCTGCATGAATCTTATGATGGTCGACGTGACCGATATTCCCGGTGTTAAACTCGAAGACGAAGTAATTTTGATAGGCCGCGACAGCCGTACAGGAGAGAAAGTGACCGCCGATCAGATGGCCCTTTGGGCGGGAACCGTCAATTATGAAATAATCGGCCGTCTCGGTCAACAAGTTCCAAAAATTGTTGTTGATTTTGATAAAAGGGCATAACTTATTGTCTTACAAGATAGTCCCATAATATTACATTGTAGAGGGGAACCACCTGGCGTGAAAGCCGATTTTTTATCTGAAAATAAATTAGTGACAAATTTCACTTGACAGACAGCCCCGTCCGTAATAACTTTGTGATTGTGAAGGAATTCACAAATGGGGATTAAACACAAAATTTGACCCAACAGGATTTTAGGTTGGCTTTAGATAACAATAAAAAGAAAATTTCGGAATCGACGATACACCGGTTGTCGCTGTATTATCGGGTTTTGTCCATTCTGGAAAAGGAGAACCATCAGACGGTATCCTCCAAAGAGCTGGCTAAGCGCGAAAAGCTTACTCCGGCGCAGGTTCGCAAAGACCTCTCGTTTTTCGGTTCTTTCGGGACACGTGGCCTGGGCTATCCGGTGACGGAGCTCAAGCGGCAGATCGGCGACATTCTGGGAATCAATCGCGGCTGGAATGTGGCTCTGGTGGGAGTTGGTAATATAGGATCAGCATTGGTCGGATATAAAGAGTTTCAGAGACAGGGCTTCAATATCAAGATCATTTTCGACAACGACCAGCGCAAGATAGGCTCTAATCACAAGGGCATAATCGTTTCCGATATCCGCAACCTGGAGCGCGACCTTAAGGCCAACAATATCGAAATCGTGGTTATCGCTGTGCCCTCGACGGTGGCGCAATACATTGTCGACGACATCGTTCGGGCGGGAATTCGGGGGATTTTGAATTTTGCGCCGGTCAATCTGAAGGTCCCCGATGACGTTTTTCTGCGCAATGAGAATATGTCGATGGAGCTCGAATATCTTTCGTTTGCGCTTAAAAATCTGGAATATTCCAAAAGCGGCGACGGCAAAAGTTATAAAATATAGCCGTCTCAGGGATGAGGCGGAAATTACCTCTTTAAAGTGACACCTGGGAATGGCGCCCGCAGTAAGCCGGCGGGCGCCATGTTTTTTATATCCGCATTTGCTTGACATTTATCAGATCGTTCCGATTATTGGATTGTAAAAGGAATAATGACCAAAGGAGCCCATTTGCGAAAATCAGCCGGTATCTTGATCGCTTTGTTTCTAATTGTGTCCGGCGCCGTTTTGGCCGCTGAAATCAACAGCGACAGCCTTCGATATTATCTGCAGGAGGCCGGTCGGGCCTACACCCAGAATGACAATGAAAAAGCCGTAATGAATTATCAAAAGGTGCTTGAGATTGATTCGACCAACGCCGATGCAATCAAAGCGCTGGGGGTTATTTATTCCGAAATGGGCCGCAACGGTCTGGCCATGGATTATCTCAACCATGCTCTTGAACTGGATTCGACCGACGCTTCGGTTTATAACAGCCTGGCTATAATATATATCGCGCGACAGGACACCGCGAAGGCTATTGGTTATTATAAAAAAGCCCTGGCTCTGGATTCGACACGGGGGAATTTCGCGGCCAACCTGGCCTTGATATATTTCACTCGTGGCGATTATGAGAAAACGATAAACACTCTTATACCTTTCGCCAGGCTCGATTCCACCAACGCGCGAGTGCAGTATCTCCTGGGACGGTCGTACATGGGTCTGAACCGAAATGTCGACGCGGAGCCATATTTCGAGAAGGCCGTGAAGTACGATGACAGGAATATTGAATACACATATTATCTCGCCATCGATAAAGATATGCTGGGTAAGACAAATGCCGCCGAAAACGGTTACAGGCAAGTTCTCTTAATGGACAACAAACATTTCGATGCCTATCAACGTCTGGGCGTTTTATACATCCGAACCGACCGTAAAATGGACGCCATGCAGGCATTCGAGAAGGCAGTGGCGCTTCGACCCGACGATATCAATGCCAATGTAGCGCTGGGAGCGTCGTACCTTTTGAATGACCTGCCCGAAAAGGCCGACAAAATCCACGCCTGGCTTCAAAAACGCAGTCCGCAGGCGGCCGAAAAGATGATGCGGCTGGGGCAGAAGAAATAGCCTGATTGCATACAATCATTTGAGCCAGTTTCAAAAGAAAATTAGTATCAAAAACCGTCCCGGAAACGAGACGGGTATTGATTGTGTGATAGCGGTCAAATGGGTTCCGGGCCGCAGTGACAGGCGTACAGCCCGGCCTGATTAACGGGGCGACCATAATGTATCAAAAGATTGTACCCGCGTTCGGTTTAA
>CAZMWI010000166.1:0-6624 GCA_964569945.1 uncultured Ignavibacteriaceae bacterium | reverse complement strand
CAACTTTGTGCCCCAGAAGATTATAAACGCTCAGAGTCACCTCAGACCGCGATGACACAGAAAACCGTATGGTCGTGCTCGGGTTGAACGGGTTGGGATAGTTTTGATACAAGACAAAATCGTCGGGAAGTATACCCGGATCGACCTCGTTGACGTCGAGCGTCAACTGATATAGATTTTTCGCAGCCAGCGCCTGAGCCTTCAGATCGGAATAGCTGTCAGCCGCCACAAGCGCAAAAACGGCCGTATCGACCTGCCCGTTGACCATCGTCATCGGACCGACTCCTATAAGATGCGCCAGGTCGTTGTCCGCTCCACCGTCGACGGTCGTTGCATCGACCCCGCCCGACATCGCCGCGAATTTATCGGCTTCGGTCCAGGGAAGGAAAGAAAACGACCCGCCCTGCTTGGGCTGCGAAACAACTTTGTATAACAGCGGTCCCTCGTTCCAGAGCACCGATATCCCCCTGAATCCAGAGGAATCGGAACTGACCGGGTTCTTGTAGCAGATCATGCCGAGGTTTTCGGGAGATGAATACGCCCCGACGTTATACCCGATCGAATTGTCGCCGTCCCAGTTAACGTATAGACCGGTATAAACATTATTCAAGGTCGTTCCGGAATTGTTCTTGATGATATATTCCATGATTACAAACTGCTGATACTCCGTCGCCGTCCAGCTTAGAGTCTTCTGCGTTATTTCCAGACCGATCGGGTTCTCGGCCTTGCTGTCGTTGAAGGTCGACCACGATTCCTGATTAGCGCGCGGTCCGGGGGAGAACGTCAGCATATCGCCGCCGGGCGCAACCGCGAAGTCATTGTCGGGTTCCGGTACGACATTGCGAGCACCGTCCGAGACGTGGTCGGCATCGGTCGCCACCATAAACGATGCTTCATACATATTATTGGTTCCGTCGTACGCAAAACCGTTCTTACCCAGCGGATAGAAACTGTACGGTGCAAAACCGTACTGCCCGAAATTGGAAACGTCGAACACTATCCTGCCTGTATTGTGCGTGAAATACGAAATTTCCGGTTTGGCGCCGACCATGAAGTACAACTTGGCCGCTTTCGCATATCCGCCCGAGCCGTGCAGCGTCAGATCGAGGCTGAGCATCGAACCGGCCGTAACCGTATCGGAAATAAGAGCATCGAATTGTATATGACTGGGTATGACATCCCCCATCCCGACCGTCCCGAAATACAGGGAGTCAGCGGTATAAGTCAAAACACCGTCACCGCCCGATATTCTGGCATAAACCTCGTCGAGCGATCCGCCGCGGTTGGTCAGGACCACGTCTGCCGAGGCCACGTCGCCGGGATTGACGGCACCGATATCGTACGAGTACACCCTCAGATCCGGATTGGAAGCAGCCGTAAGAGCCGCGATCGACGCCGGGATTTTGATCAAGCCGTAACCGTAATCATTGTCCGGCAAAGTCTGTCCGATATCGCTGCATCCGGCAATAAGTGCTTGCTTGATTTCATCGACCGTGGCATCCGGTGCCACCTGCCGCAAAATCGCCACCGCTCCGGCTACATGCGGTGCGGCCATCGACGTGCCGCCGTGACCGGCATAGAAAGTCGACGGAATAGAAGAACGAATATTCGTCCCGGGTGCTACGACATTCGGCTTGATCGTAACATTATCGCAATCCGATGGCCCCCGCGATGAGCCGCTCGCGATCAGGGTATCGGTGCTGGTTGGCACGTCCAGTGCACCGACACAAAAATCCGAAAGAGGAGTCGTGGCCCGGTTGGCCGGGTTGTTGATTGTAGCGTCACCGGCTGTACCGCCCGAATTTCCGGCCGCAAAAATATTAACAATCCCAAGCGCCTCGGTATTGTCGATCATGTCCCAGAAATAATCATCGCAATCCATATCGGTATTGGGAATGCCCCAGCTGTGATTTATGACGTCGGGTATATCGGAACTGGTATTGGGATCGCCGTCGGGATCGGCCGCCCATTCGAAAGCGTCTATAATCGACGCCCCCGGAATATCGATCACTGCCGCCGATATCCACTTGGCCCCGAGGGCAACCCCGACCGTGTCGCCAAGGATATCGTCGTGCCCGACCATAATCCCCATGACGTGGGTGCCGTGCCAGGCGTAAAGCGGTTCGGTGAAAGTGTGAGGGGCGGGTTCGTTATAGATCGGATCGAACCACGACGCTGCAGAATCGCCGTCCTTTCCCCGCCAGCTGTTAACCAGCGCCGGATGTTCACCATAAATTCCAGTATCGAAAGAACAAACCACCCGTCCGGTGCCGTCATAGCCCATCGCCCAGGCCTGGTCGGCCCCGACCGCTTTTAAATTACCTTCCACTCCAACCAGAGCCTTGTTGTAATCATCATAACTGTCTTTCAACGGTTCTATTGACCTGATCGCAGGCAACTGAAACACCTGCAAAACGTCATTTCGACCCGCAATATTTTCAAGCTGCCCGACCGCGACGTCGGCCGTAACAACATTTATTATCCAGTGGCTTTTCACATGGGCCGCCTGACCGTCGCGCTCGAGCGCATCGAGATACCCCAGCAAATCATCCTGTGACAGCGAAGCCCTACTTTTCAGACGCTCCATCCCGACCCGGTGACGGTCGCCCAGTTTGGCAAAAGACGCCTGAAGGTCGGCTTTAAGGGCCGAGGGTTGCTCGCTTGATGCCAGAGAGATGATAACCGGAACTTGTTGTGCATTATCGAGGCCTTGAATTGCTTCAAGAAGTTTGGGTGCGATCTCACCTGAAAAGGAAATCGACGGAATTATCAGCATCATAAGCAGCATCAAAAACGGGACTTTTGTCTTCATATCCGGCCCTGCCTATTAGTATTTATTCTATTGTTTGTCAACAAGTTAAGAATAACACAATTTCCCTGATTTGCAAATAAGATTTTTGTATCCCCGGACAAGTATATTCTTGATGGAAGGAAAAATAAAACAAAACCGAAAGGTATCACGTTTTTAATATAGACGATTTTCGCTCCCCTCGGAGCCAAAGACCTCGATTAAAGACGTGGCGACCCAAACAAGGCTGCATTTTGATATTTCCGACAGATGAAAACCCGTCTTTTGATTGAAAAGAAAAATTTAAAATATAAAAAGACAACTTAAATGAGACTATTTTGATGAAAGACATTAACGGGGAATGTGATATATGAAAATAAGTGTTATCGGATTATTTCTATTCATAATTTTGACTGTTGGATTCGCAGGGGCTTCAGCCCAGGTAACTTTCGCAACGCGTGTCAATTACGAAACCGGCACGTCCTATAACGCGGAACCGGATTGGGTCGATACCGGCGACCTCGACGGTGACGGCGACGTCGATATTGTCGCTGTAAATTACGGCATCAGAAACGCCGCAATATTTTTCAACAACGGTAACGGCACTTTTCAGGATCCCGTATACTACACGGTTCCGGTCCATCCCCGGATAGTAAGAATACAGGACGTCAACGGCGATGAAAAACTCGACCTGCTGGTGACATCGCAATCGGTGCCTTATCAGGTCGAGATTCTTTATAACAATGGTAGCGGAGTATTCGAGGAAACAAAATCGCTTGTTGCCGAATCGGCCTTATGGGACGTTCTGGCCGATTACATCGATGCGGATGATCTGCTCGATATCGTGGCTATCAATTCAGCGACCAATGAATTTTCTCTTTTTATAAACGTTGCCGATACCGGTTACGCCGAACCGGATATGTACGGCACCAATACCGGTCCGCATATTATTCAGGCGATTGATTACGATGGCGACAAAGACGTCGATCTTGCCGTTTCCAATTTTCTGAGCAACAACGTCTCAATCGCGAAAAATAAAGGAAACGGAGAATTTATATCCGGAGGCAACCTGCCGACCGGTTTGGGACCTAACTCGCTGGTGGCCGCCGATTTCAACGGCGACCTGATTCCGGACCTGGCCACTGCCAATCAGATCGCCAATACGATATCGGTCCTGATCGGTAACGGCAACGGGACCTTTCAAAGTGCAACGACATACAGTGCCTTCGGCGGCGATCCTTATCATATTATCGCCGGTGACGTCGATCTCGATGATGACGTCGATTTGATTTTTATCGACCATTACAGCAATTTTATGGTTATTATGCCCAATAACGGCGACGGTACTTTCGCGGCCGGACGCATATTCTTTACCGCCGATACACCCGAGGGCTTGGCCGCAGGCGATTTCGACGGCGATGGAGACCTCGACATCGTTGTCGCCAATAGATTCGATAACAGTATTTCGATTTTCTTCAATCTCATCAATACACCATCGGGTGTCGACGATAATGATGATATTTTGCCGCGCGATTTCGTGCTTTATCAAAACTACCCGAACCCGTTTAACCCGGAGACGAAAATAGACTTCTCTCTGGAACACCGCGCACACGTCGACATGTCGATTTATAATATTCTGGGACAGGAAATAAATAACCTGCTGAATAAAACTCTTGCGGCTGGACCTCACTCGGTTTACTGGAACGGTACCGACCAATCCGGTCGGGAGATGCCGTCAGGAATATACTTTTACCGCCTTAGAACGGAAACCCAAACTGAGATAAGGAAAATGATGTTGTTGAAATAACCCGCCCGGATAGACTTTCAATATTGAACATTTTCCGGCGGATTACGTCTTTTAATTACAGAATGAAGCTGGCAGGGTAATGTGGGCCCGAGGGTAAGTTCCAGCCTACCACCTTAAAGCATTTCCATTTTCTCTCACCGGCTTTACATCCTGCAGACTTCGGGATAAAATATCGGGACAGGGTTACGGGGTGTCACCCGATTGTATTTTAACGCAATGCAATAGGAGGCATTATGTACAAAGCCTTAGGAGCAATTGGCCTTGTGCTGATAGTTCTCATGGTGGGCGTTTCGGTCGGTGCCACTCCGCCGCCACCTGTCAACTATCAGATTTCGACACCGTCACCGCAGCTTCAAAACGAAGAGCGGATTTGTGTCAGCCCTGCCGACAGTAATATCGTAATGGCCCTCTGGCGGGATTTTCGCCTCGGCTATCGTCGCCTCGGTCTCGGTATTTCTACCGACGGCGGCAACACCTGGACCGACCGGCTGCTTAACGAAAAAAAATGGTATTTTCAATCCGATCCGGAGATGCAGGTTGATCCCGACGGGAATTTTTATTTATGTTTCATGGATTGGGATATCACGGGAGAAACTTACGGCCTGACTACCATACAATCGACCGATAACGGCGCAACGTGGTCTTTTCCGATTCTGTCATCCACAAGTCCTGGCCATCTGGAAGACAAAGAATTTATTGCTATGGATAATACCGGCGGTCCGTACGACGGCAACATATACGTCGCCTGGGCCAGGTTCGATATATCGGGGTCACATTCAAGAATGATGCTCATGAAAACCACTACTGACCTGATCGGGTATTCCGATACCGTACTTATCGGACCGATGCGCAACATTCCGTCGTGCGGATTCTACAATATCGACGGCGGTCAGTTTGCCTTTCCCATTGTAGACAATTCGGGTGCCGTCTTTGTCTTCTGGGCCGCGGCCGACGTCGAGGATTGTGTCATGGGTAGTTCTATTCAAATGGTCAAATCGACCGACGGCGGCAACACATTCACCGAACCGACCCGGGTAACCTGGACCGACGGTTCCTGGAGCCTCGGCTCCTATGTCGACGGGGCTATCGACGTATTCAGTTCTCCCATGTGCGCCACCGATTTATCCGGCGGACCATTCACCGGGAACGTCTACATCTCTTACACCGATCGTGATCTGACTAACGCGGTATATCAGGACTACAACATCGAGTTCATTAAATCATCGGATGGCGGCGCTACCTGGTCGGAGCCCATATACGTCAACGACGACCCAACCGGCCCCGGAGCCAAATTCGACCAATTCCATCCCTGGTTGTATTGCAATCAGGAAGGGACGCTCTTTATAATCTTCTATGACCAGCGTAACGATCCCAATCACAGCAAGTTTGACGCCTACGCTGCTTATTCTTTCGACGGCGGCGAGACGTTCACGACCAACCACCGGATTTCCGATCAGTCGTCCGATCCATATTTGGCCCGGTCCAGTTTTCGTTCGGGAAAGATCGCCGAATATATCGGAATAACCGCTTTCAAGGACCACGTCAATGCCGTCTGGACCGATACTCGCAACGGCAATCAGGACGTTTTCGGGGCCAACTGGGTAATTCCGTTTCTGGAACCGCGCTTGCTGCTGCCGCTCGACAATGAGGCAATACGCACTTTCGACGACGTCTTCAAATGGGCCAGCGCCTGGAAAACCGGTGACGATCGCTATCGTTTCGAACTGGCTTCCGATCCCGATTTCAACAACATTATCTATCAAACAACCCTCGACACCAATACTGCCACGACCGGATATCCTTTCGGAAGCGACGGCAAATTCTACTGGCGGGTGAAAGCTTTCAAAATATTGACTTCGGACTCATCGGAATATTCACCGACCCACACGCTTCTGATCGACAATTACATCCCCAGCCAACCGAATCTTCTGATTCCTCCCGATAAAGCCATCGTCGGCGACGTGCATCCAAGCTTCACCTGGAGCTCGGAAGCCGCGTTCTTTACCAGCGCATGCAGATCGAAGCGCTC
>CAZMWI010000165.1:0-6645 GCA_964569945.1 uncultured Ignavibacteriaceae bacterium | reverse complement strand
TGTATGTATTGTCGAGGCGATGAAACTGATGAACGAGATCGAATCCGAAGTCACCGGTTCCGTCGCGAAAGTTATGGTTGAAAACGCTCAGCCGGTCGAATTTGGACAGGTCCTGTTCCTGATCAATCCGGATTAATACTGATTTAGGAGGCCGGCGGCATGAATCTTAAGCAAATGCTGGTTGAGATGCTGGAACGCAAGGCATCCGACCTTCATCTTCGCGTTGGAATCCGCCCCAATATCCGAGTCAATGGTTCACTGGAAAAAATCACCACTGACCCGGTCACTATAGACGAAATGCAGAATATTGTCGGGCAGATTCTTAACGAACAACAATTGGAGCGGTTCCATCGTAAGAATGAAATGGACCTGGCTCTTTCCGTGGCCAAGCTCGGGCGGTTTCGTATCAATATATATCGCCAGCGCGGGACCATCGGCATCGCCATACGTGCGGTCAATACTTTAGTGCCGGGTTTTGAGGAGTTGCACCTGCCGAACGTTATCAGGGATTTATCCCTTGAAAAACGCGGCTTGATTTGTGTAACCGGGACAACCGGTTCGGGTAAGTCGACCACACTGGCGGCCATGCTGGAACACATGAACGCCAACCGGATGGACAATATCCTGACGGTCGAAGACCCGATTGAGTATATTTATCGTGACAAAAAATGTATTATATCGCAGAGAGAGGTCGGCGCCGACACCGAGTCGTTTTCGTCGGCCCTGCGCCACGCTCTCAGGCAGGACCCGGATATTATCATGATCGGTGAAATCCGGGACGTGGAAACGATGTCGATCGCGCTGACCGCGGCCGACACCGGGCATTTGGTTTTGACTACACTTCACACGTTGAACGCAGTTGAGACGATTTCCCGTATCGTTTCGTTTTTCCCACCCCATCAGCACCAGCAGATTAGATTGTTGCTGGCCGGGACGCTGACTGCGATAGTCGGACAGCGCCTGCTGCAGCGTTGCGATATGCCGGGACGGGTTCCGGCTCTGGAGATTTTGACGACAACCGCGGCCGTGAGAGAATATCTAATGGACCCGGAAAAAACGTCGAGTATACCCGATCTTATCGAGCAAGGCAAGCAGTACGGCATGCGGACATTCGACCAGTCAATTCTGGAGCTGTACCGTCAAGGGAAGATATCGTTTGAGGAAGCCATGGCCCAGTGTTCGAATCCCGATGATTTCGATCTACGGGTTAAAGGCATTATGGGAGCGGCCGACCGCTGGGAATCGGAAGACTCGGACAAGGTTGAAGATATACAGAAGTTTTAGTATATATTTATTTTTTATTGGATAGTACTACAACCGAATAGGACTCGTTTTGATCAAGAAAGTACTCATCGCCAACCGCGGGGAGATTGCCCTGCGTATCATTCGCGCCTGCCGCGAACTGGGAATTCAGACGGTCGCCGTATACAGTGAAGCCGACCGCGATGCATTGCACGTTCGCTTCGCCGACGAGGACGTCTGTATCGGGCCGCCCAGCCCCACCCAGAGTTACCTTGACGCCAAGAGCATAATTGCGGCCGCCGAAGTTACCGGCGCCGATGCCATACATCCCGGTTACGGTTTTCTGGCCGAGAACGCCGAATTCGCGGAAATCTGTCAATCGTGCGGAATAAACTTTATCGGCCCGACTCCGGACATGATCCGAAAAATGGGAGATAAAGGCGTCGCCAAACAGGTCATGAAAGACGCCGGTATTCCGGTCATTCCGGGATCGGACGGCATCGTGTCGTCGGTCGACGAAGCCCGCTCGATCGCGGTCCGTATCGGCTACCCGGTTTTGATTAAAGCCGTGGCCGGAGGCGGAGGTCGCGGTATGCGAATGGTGCATAAAGAAGAAGACCTGGAAAGGGCCTTCCAGATGGCCCGGTCCGAAGCCGAGATCGCATTCAAGAATCCCGACGTCTATATCGAAAAGGTCATTGTCGAGCCGCATCATGTCGAGATACAACTCCTCGGCGACAGTTATGGCAATATTATACATCTCGGCGAGCGCGATTGTACGGTGCAGCGCCGTCACCAGAAACTGATCGAAGAGTGTCCGTCGCCGGTAGTAACTCCGGAGTTGAGAAACGAGATGGGTCGTACGGCCGTAATAGGTGCTTCGACTATTAAATATCTCGGCGCCGGCACTATGGAGTTTCTAGTCGACGCCCATCGTAATTTCTATTTTATGGAAATGAACACGCGAATTCAGGTCGAGCACCCGATTACAGAAGAAGCCGTCGAACTCGACATTCTTAAAGAACAAGTGCGCATCGCGGCCGGTCATAAACTGCGGCACCGTCAGGAAGACATCATGATTAACTGGCATTCCATGGAGTGCCGAATCAATGCCGAAGACGTCGAAAAAGATTTTCGTCCGACCCCGGGCAAGATCACGTCGTTCCATGTCCCCGGAGGTCGAGGCGTGCGCGTCGACACGGCGGCGTACGCCGGATATGTCATCCCGCAGTACTATGATTCCATGATCGCAAAATTGATCGTCAAGGCGCGCACCCGCGAGGCGGCCATAACGAAGATGAAATTCGCCCTTGAGGAATTCATTGTCGAGGGAGTGCCGACCACGATTAATTATCACAAGAAAATATTAAGCCATCCTGATTTTGTGTCAGGGAACTTCGATACATCGTTTGTTGAGAAATTATCTCGGGCAGAGGAAGCCGCTGCGGTTGCACAGGGCGGCAGCCCGAAGAGTTAAGAAAGGGAGGAGCGGTGAGCATTCCGTCCGATTTGAGATATACCTCAGAACATGAATGGGTGTCGCTGGAAGACAATCTGGCCACCGTGGGAATTACCGATTACGCCCAGGGCGAACTGGGTGATATCGTTTTCGTGGAACTGCCGAGTGTCGGCGATGTGGTCAAAGCCGGGTCCGCCTTCGGGACGATTGAAGCGGTTAAGGCGGTTTCGGAATTATTTGCGCCGGTCAGTGGAAAAGTCGCGGAAATCAATGCCGAATTGCAGGACAATCCAACCGTGGTAAACAGCGACCCATACGGTGACGGCTGGATGATAAAAATCGAGGTCAAGGATTCCGACGAATTCGAGAAATTACTGCCTTCGTCGGAGTACGAGAAACTGACCGAACAGGACTAATCAAAAATATGGCATATATTCCCAATACCGATGATGACCGTCGGAAAATGCTGGACAAAATCGGTGTCAAAAATATTGACGATCTATTGGCGCCGGTTCCTGAAAACGTCCGGCTCAAGAAACCTCTGGATATGCCCGGCCCGGTTTCGGAGATGGAACTGCTGCGCGGGATAGACCAGATATCCCGCAAAAACACGACCGGCCTGATTTCGTTTGCCGGGGGAGGGGTGTATGATCACTTTATCCCGTCGGCCGTGGAGCGGATTATCAGTCGTCCGGAGTTCATGACGGCCTATACGCCGTACCAGGCCGAAGTGGCGCAGGGGACGCTGCAGGTCATCTATGAATTCCAAACGCACATCTGCCGGCTGACCGGTCTCGACGTTGCCAATGCATCGATGTATGACGGCGCTTCGGCTACGGCGGAAGCCGCGCTATTGGCGATCAACTCGACCGGAAGAAACAAAGTCGTCGTTTCCGAAGCGGTTAACCCGCTGTTCCGCGAAGTGCTCGGAACGTACACGTCGGGTCGTGAAATAGAAATAGTCAACGTAGCGTTCGACCCCAAGAGCGGCTCGACCGACCCGGATAAGCTCGAAAGCCTTGTCGATGACGAGACCGCCTGCATAATAATGGCCCAGCCGAATTTCTTCGGAATTCTGGAAGATATTTCGTCCGGCGCCGAACTGGCCCACAAGCATGGCGCCTTAATGGTGGCGGTGGTCGATCCGATAGCGGCGGCGCTGCTTAAAACCCCGGCCGATTGCGGAGCCGATATTGCGGTTGGCGAAGGCCAGCCGCTGGGGATAAATTTGAACTTCGGCGGACCGCTGCTGGGATTTTTCGCCGTCAGCAAAAAACTTATTCGTCTCATGCCGGGGCGTCTCGTGGCGAGAACGGTCGACGAAGATGGCCGACCGGGGTTTGTCCTTACACTACAGACGCGCGAGCAGCATATTCGCCGGGATAAGGCGACGTCGAATATTTGCACCAACCAGGCCTTATGCGCGACGGCGGCGGCGGTGTATATTTCGCTTTTAGGCAAGATCGGTATCAAAAAGGTGGCACTGCTTTCGATGGAGAAGACGCATCAGGCGGCGAATAAAATAATTGAACTGGGCGGATTTGAACCGTACTTCGATGGTGCTTTTATCCGGGAAACCGTCGTCAAGACTCCAATACCGGCGAAAGAGCTGATCGACAAAATGATTAAAGATGACGGGGTCCTGCCGGGAATCAACCTCGGGCGGTTTTATCCGGGACTAGAAAACGGTCTGCTACTGGCCGCGACCGAAAAGCGCACCGATGCGGATGTCGAGGCGCTGATAAAAGGTCTGAAAAAATTCGCGACGAATGCGGTTTTGTCGGAAGTTTGACGGGATAGGTGCAAACAGCATGTCCGAAGATCAAAATAAAGAAAATGAAAACCGGGAGTTTAACAAAGCCGACTGGAAATCTCTGGGCAAGGTCAACGACGTCACATCGGCGGGTTTCGCCAAAGAGACGCTGGAATCGTATAATATCCCATGTGTTATATTTTCCGAGTCGGGGTTTTTCGGACAGGCCGGTTTAAACCTGCCGCAGGCGTACGGTTCCCGACTGGGGCAATTCGAGATTTTTGTTCCCGAGGAATTCATTGAAGAAGCCGTAGATATAATGAACATGATTTTCGGCGACAGCTGGATTCATGAAGACAAATGAAAATTTATGCTATTCATAATGGAAGGAGAGAGAGGATGAGAAGACTACAGGACAGAATGACGCTGTTAAGCCTGTTTCTTGTGATCGGCTTGACTGTTTTGTTGACAGCGTGCGGCTCAAAGGAGGAGCAGCCGACGGCGCCCTCGACGCTGAACTTTTTTACCAGTTTCGATCAGGCCGATAGTGCCGCAGCTGCTGAAAACAAACCATTCATGGTGAAGTTTTATACCGACTGGTGCACGTGGTGCAAAACCATGGATACGATTACGCTGGTCGACTCCTCGGTGGTTACCTTCCTGAACGATTCTTTCGTAGTCGCCAAAGTAAATGCTGAAGTCGACACTACTACCGCTCAGAAATATTCGGTCATGGGTTATCCGACCACCATCCTATTCGACAGCAAGGGTGATGAAATCGAGCGCATTGTCGGTTACCTGCCCCCGGATGAATTTCTCGAAACGGTCGACAATTACATGCACGGTATAGGCACGCTCGACTATTATCTGGCCATGGCCGATACCGCCGGCACGACCGACGTTTATTTCGCAATCGCTGACAAGTACAACGATCGGGGAAAGACTGATGATGCCAAGGTGTACTATGAAAAGGTCGTCAAGGCCGATCCGGAAAATAAAGACGGCTTTACCGACCGCGCGATGATCTCGCTCGGCAATATAATGCGCGGAGCCAAGGATTATGACGGGGCCGTCAAGCAGTTCGGTCAGGTAATTAAGAATTTTAAGGGCACCGAATCGGCTGCCGACGCCGAGATTTGGACGGCCATTACGTATCGTCAGAAAGGCGATACGACCAAGGCAATACAATGGTTCGAAGGCTTTTTGAAGAATCATCCGGAAAGCTCGGATACTTCATACGCCATGGCCCAGATCGAAAAGCTTAAAAATCCTCCAAAACCCGAAGAAAAAGAGTAGTACCTTAAATAGAAATGTCAGAAAAGCAGCTTATATACGATAAATCCTCGCCGGGCATCGAAGGATGCCCGCTGCCGAAAACGCAGGTATCCGAAAAGGAACTGCTGGAAATGATCCCGGCACGGTACCGGCGTGAGAGTGACGCCGAACTGCCCGAGTTGGCCGAGGGTGAGGTAATGCGGCATTTTGTGGGGCTGTCTGTCAGGAATCATCATATCGAGAAAGGATTCTACCCGCTCGGCTCGTGCACCATGAAGTACAACCCCAAGGTCAATGATAAAGCAGCGGGTATGCCCGCCTTCACCGACCAGCATCCGCTGGCGCCGTGTCATACATCGCTGGGGACGCTCCAGATAATGGATGAACTTCAGACGCTACTTCGGGAGATATCGGGATTCGATGCCGTCTCGCTGCAACCGGTCGCCGGAGCCCAAGGGGAATTCACGGGTTTGCTAATCATCCGGGCGTATCATAAGGATCAGGGCAATGTCCGAAAGAAAGTCCTGATTCCCGATTCCGCGCACGGGACCAATCCGGCGTCGGTGACGCTGGCCGGTTATCAGACGGTGCAGATTAAATCGGGCCCCGACGGCATCATTTCCGCCGATGTGGTCAGGCAGGCCATGGACGAAGACGTGGCGGCTTTGATGCTGACCAATCCCAACACGGTTGGGTTGTTTGAGTCTAATATCGAAGAAATCGCGAAGATTGTGCACGATGCCGGGGCGCTGATTTATATGGATGGTGCCAATCTCAATGCCCAGTTGGGAATCGTCAAGCCCGGCAAAATAGGTTTCGACGTGCTGCATTTCAATCTGCACAAGACGTTTTCCACGCCACACGGAGGTGGGGGACCGGGAGCCGGTGCCGTCGGTGTCGTCAGGAAACTGGAATC
>CAZMWI010000164.1:0-6704 GCA_964569945.1 uncultured Ignavibacteriaceae bacterium | reverse complement strand
ATAATATGATCAAAATGTAAATTATCAGTACTTCCACATTGTACACATCGACCTTTATCCCTTTCCCAAACTTCTAATTTGACATGTGTTGGAATTACTCTTGTATGCTTGAGGTCCATATAATCAACTTCATGAGTTTTTGAATCTCCGATTAGTTTAAATTTGAATTTATACACAATTCTATTTTTATCCTTTTGTGGCCAAGAGTCCATTAACTTGAATAATCCGTTATATACCCATATACCTGACTTTAATTTTTCATATATTCTCACAATTTCTGGCTTTCTTAATCCCTTTTTTGTTTCATCTGCTGCTTTATGAAATAGACCATTTTGAGTTAATGATCCACCTGGGTTCATCAATTCTTGATCGGTTTTCTTTGGTTCTCGACAGCCGGCTGTATTGGGGACATCATGTCCCTCGTAAATGATGGTTGCACCATTATCTTCCACTTGATCCTTATAAGGAGCCCCCCTTCTTACGCTCATTAATATAACTGTCGTGGCTCCGTGAAGGCGATAGTTCATTCCGCGCTGAAGATTGACACCCTCAGCTTTGCACATGTCAATGTATGCAATAATGTCCCCAGGATTGAACGCCCAGTCGCTGTTTTCATTCATAATTATTATATATTTCATTGTTTCTTTAAAAGCAAGTTGTCTTACTTTCTTCTTGACAATCAACCACTTAAACGGTTTTCGTTATACCGAATCCGATTTTTTGAATAGGGGAATTTGGGGTAAGGTATATAAAATAAATACGGTAAGGCCGTTGCTTTAAACCGGACAACCGGCAGACGAGGGCGTCTGCCGGTCACAAGAAAGATATCAGGAGCACACGGCCCCTGACCTACTAAGATTAAGAATCCCACCACTAAAGCGGTGGGGCACCCGGACGAAGACTGGATTCCCGCGTACGCGGGAATGACATTGAAGAATAAAAATGACATTAGTCCAAAGACCGGGCACGACACAAATTTAGAAAATAAAGGCGAAAGGAGAATATAATGCCAACTTTGTTCTGGATATGGCTTGCGGCCGCCGCGATATTTCTAATTATCGAAATCGCGACGCCAACGCTGGTGTACGCCTGTTTCGTGGTCGGAGCGGCCGCATCGGCGGCCACGGCCTATTTGTACCCCGATGCGTACGTCTGGCAGATCGCCATTTTCGCGATCATCTCGATGATACTGATTCCGCTGACCCGGCCGCTGGCGCGTAAAATTTCGATCGAGTCGCCGCAGAAAGTCAATGCCGACGCCATGGTGGACCGTACCGGGCTGGTCGTAAAAGCCATCGATCCCGATCTCGACAAAGGCCAGGTGCGTGTCGACGGGCAGGTGTGGCAGGCGCAGGCGGCGTCGAAGATCGAAGAAGGTGCAAAGATTAAAGTAACCAGCATCACCGGTGCGCGACTGACCGTGGAGAAAGTGGAAGAATAGTACGTACGACGACAAGAGTCGTCGGGAAAGGATGATAGAAATGGAAGCCTATGTATTTGTAATAGTCATCGTCTTCCTGGCCTTCGTGCTGGGAGGCATGTCGATTCGGATTATCCGGCCGTACGAAAAGGGCCTGGTGGAACGTCTCGGCAAATACCAGCGGACGCTGCCGTCGGGACTGAACCTGATCCTGCCTTTTTTTGATACGGTGTTAAAAGTCGACATGCGTGAGATCGTACTCGACGTGCCGCCGCAGTACGTCATCACGAAAGACAATGTCAACGTCGAAGTGGACTGTATCGTCTACTGCCAGGTGACCGACCCGGTCCGGGCCAAGTACGAGATCGCCAACTATGTCATGGCGTCGACCAAACTGGCCCAGACGAACCTTCGTAATGTCATCGGCGAAATGGAACTGGATCAGTCTCTGTCGTCGCGCGACGTCATCAACAACCAACTGCGCGACGTGCTCGATACTGCCACGGATAAGTGGGGCGTGAAAGTCAACCGTGTGGAAATCCAGCGGATAGATCCGCCGGTCGATATCACCGAAGCGATGAGCCGCCAGATGAAGGCCGAGCGTGACAAACGTGCCGCCATCCTCAATGCCGAGGGCCAGAAGCAGGCGGCGATCACGGTGGCCGAAGGGGCTCGTCAATCGGCAATCCTCGAAGCCGAGGGTCGTGCCGAAGCGGTGCGCAAGACGGCCGACGCCGAAAAGTACCGCCAGATTGCGGTGGCCGAGGGTCAGTCTCAGGCGATAACGAATGTTTTCGGGGCCATCCACGACGGCAAACCGGATGAAGAGCTGATCACGCTGAAATATCTTGAGATGCTGCCGGAGCTGGCCAAAGGCTCGGCTAACAAGATTTTCCTGCCGTATGAAGCGAGCGGGATTATCGGGGCACTGTCGGCGATGGTTGAGGGAATCAAAGACGGTGGGCCGAAAAAGATGCCGCAGCCCGAGGCGGCGATGAAATCTTAGGCAAAAATCGATCATTTCAGGCGATTTTAATAGAGACGGAGGCTTCGGCCTCCGTTTTTTTCATGACAATGGTGTTTGACTTGGCCGGGGCAATTGGTTAGATTGACGCGGTTAAAATTATGAGTTCGCCAAACAGAAATACAGAAGTCCGGCGTCCGGCCGTAGCGGGATCGTTTTATCCCTCTGATCCGGTTGAGCTATCCAAAGCTTTGGCCGAGATGTACTCGACTATCGAGAAAAAGCCTTTGCCGGGACGACCGATAGGCGTTATCGCACCACACGCGGGGTACATGTATTCCGGCCGCACGGCGGCGATGGCATATAAACAACTCGAAGGCATGGAATACAATACGGTCGTGGTGATTGCTCCGTCGCACACCGTCTTCTTTCAAGGGGCGTCGGTGTACGACGGCGGGGCGTACCAGACCCCGATCGGAGTCGTCCCGATAGACATCCAGCTTTCGAACCGTATTGCCCAGATTAACCCCTCGATTTTTCTCTCGAACAAAGGCCACACCGGCGGTTCGGTGCGAGGGGAACACGCGCTGGAAGTGCATCTTCCGTTTCTGCAGCTGGTGCTCGGCAAATTCAGGCTGGTTGCGATCGTCATGGGCGATCAGGAGTTGTCGACGTCGCAGGCCCTCGGTGAGACGCTGGCGTCGGCACTAAAAGGTAAGAACGCACTGATCGTGGCTTCGACCGATCTGTCGCATTTCTATCCCGAAAAAGACGCGCGGGTCCTCGACAGCCAGATACAAAAGGCGATCGAAAGTTATAATCCGGGGCAGCTGCACGGGACAATCAGTTCCGGCAAGGGTGAAGCCTGCGGCGGCGGGCCGGTGATCGCGGCGATGATCGCCACCAAACGTCTCGGAGGTGAGGAAATAGTTGTCACCAACTATACGACGTCGGCGGAAGCTTCCGGTGATTTCGAAGAGGTCGTGGGATATCTGTCGGCGGTGATTGTATCTTCCAAGAAAGTCAAAAAGCAAGATCATACAATGGGCTCTATGCCGAAAAAACACCACGACGGCTTAACAGGCGAGGATAAACAGTATCTGATCGATTTGGCCAAACGGTCAATAGCGATGGGGCTCAAGGGTGAGAAAGTCCGCGACGAGGAGCCGCCATCGCGGATTCTCAAGGAAAACCGCGGGGCGTTCGTGACGATCAAAATCAACGGCAACCTGCGGGGATGTATCGGGCAGATTCGGGCCGCTCAGCCGCTGTATAATGCGGTCGCCGAAATGGCGCAGGCCGCAGCGTTCGAAGATCCCAGATTCATGCACCTCACCGACGATGAGTACTATGACATTGAAGTCGAGATTTCGGTTTTGTCGCCGCTTATGAAGGTCGATAACCCTGATGAAATAAAAGTCGGCCGCGATGGGTTGTTGATTCGTCTGGATATGCACTCCGGCCTGTTATTGCCTCAGGTCGCCACCGAATATGGGTGGGATAGTACGACTTTTCTGGAGCAGACTTGTCTCAAGGCCGGGCTGCCCAAGAGCAGTTATAAAGATAAGCGGGCGGAAATTTACCGCTTTACGGCTGATGTGTTTTAGCCGGTTCTGAAAAATCCGGGACATATTCAATTTACATTAAATAATTCCGTATAGAAATTTCTGCACTTTTCCGTGTTTTTGCCGACGGTTAAGCTTGTCTTTATATCTTCGGGCGTTTACATTATTGTCGTGGCGGACCAAATCAAAGAAAAAGTATTGATAACCGGGGCCAATGGTTTTGTCGGAAGCCATTTGTGCCGGGCTTTTCTGGACGAGGGCTATCATGTTATCGCCGGGGTTCGGGAAGGCTGCGATATCTCCATGATTGAGGATCTCGACCTTGAATACAGGTTCGGCGACATAACTTTGCCCAAGACACTGCCGGAAATGGTGTCCGGGGTTGATTATATTGTCCACAATGCCGGTCTGGTCAAAGCCCGCGATCCGAAATTTTTTTACACCGTCAATAAACAGGGGACGGCCAATATCATGGCTGCGGCTGCAGACGTTTCCGGATTGAAAAAGCTGATATATATTTCTTCCGGGGCGGCGGCGGGGCCGTCATATCCCGGGAAGATATTGACCGAGGCCGAAGAAGCGCATCCTTTGACCGAGTACGGCCGTTCCAAGCTGGCCGGTGAGCAGGCCGTTCTTAACCTAATCGAAAACGTCAATTCGGTCATAGTCCGTCCTTCGGGTGTTTATGGGCCCGGCGACAAAGAAATGCTGGCTTTCTTTCAGATTGTCGACAGCAGAATCCGGCCATATATCGGAAAGCTGAACAGGCGATTAAGGTTGATCCACGTGGAAGACCTCGCGCGGTCTGTCGTGTGCGCCGTGAAAGCCAAAACAAAGTCCGGCTCGATTTATTTTATTGCGGAGAGCCGAAGTTATTCGTTTCGTGAGATGATACATATACTGGTGAAAGCATCGGGCCGGTTCGGGCTGCCGATTTACGTTCCGGGCTTTACCGTGAAGGTTATCGCCGGGATATCCGAATCGGTTATGCGGATGTTTGGGAAAACGCCAATGTTTACGATGGAAAAGGCCCGGGAAATTCTGGCTTCGTGGGAGATCAGTTCCGAAAGAGCCGAAGCGGAGCTGGGGTTTAAAGCCAGTATCAATTTTACCGACGGTGCTCGCGAAACGCTGTACTGGTACCGCATGGAGGCGTGGTTATGATGATCAGTTTCTCGCTGTTGACCGCCTGTCTGATAGCCGGAGGCGTGTACCTGCTTGTGGTTGATTTCATATGGTACAAACTGGAAAACATTATTCCGGCGCTGAAAGGTTTCCCTGAAAGCCACATCGAAAATCGCGGCGTCTCCTGGTTTATTTCGTGTTTCGTTATCGAGTTTATATTTTTCGTGTTCGTCCCGTCCGTAGTGTACGGCTGGTTTTATTCGGTGATACCGTTTTACGGCATGCGGGGCGGAGTGTCGGTCGGGCTGTACGTGTACGTTTTCGGTATGATCCCGCTGGCCATTTTAACCATGTTTCGAATCAAGATTCCGGCTTTGTATATGTTGTACCTGATGCTGGGCCTGCTTTTTAAACTTATCGGGTCGATGGCCATCATCGGGTATTTATATATTTTGTAACTTCATCCGGAAAGTCCCCCAATGAACAAAGATACCTCCACAAAATTCGATAAAATCCGCAGACAATTCCCTGTGGCCGAAGCCAAAAAGGGAATTGCGTATTTCAACACCGCGTCGACCGGCCCGCTGTGCCGTACGGTTAAGAAAGCGCTGGAAGACTATTATGAAATGTCGCAATACAGCGATGGGTCGTTGAGCCGTCCGGATATCGACCGTATAGCTTTCGGGCACCTTGATAATATTCGCAAACTCGGAGCCAGGATTCTCGGGGCAGGTCGTGATGAGGTCGGGTTCGGATTCAATACTGGGTTTGGGTTGAATATAGCCGCCCAGGGGCTGCCCCTTAAAAAGGGCGATGAGGTTTTATTGTCCGACGTGGAGTTCCCTGCCAATGTCTATCCGTGGCTGGTGCTCAGGAATAATGGCATGCATATCAAATTTATCGAAACCACCGACAAGTTCTTCGATATTGATAAACTGCAGATGGCTATTGGCCCGAAAACAAAAGTTCTATCTCTTTCGTTCGTGCAGTTTTTCAACGGTTTTAAAAACGACCTGGAAAAAATAGGCGCGATATGCAAAGAGCGGGGGATTTATTTTGTTGTCGATGCCATCCAGGGCTGTGGAGTGGAGCCGATTGACGTTAAAAAGTGCGGGATAGATATTTTATCGTCCGGGGCGCAGAAATGGATGCTGTCACCGCTGGGGACGGCCTTGTTTTATGTCCGAAAAGACCTGCAGGAGCAGCTGCGCCAGCCGTTCGGCAGCTGGCTGGGAGTCGACTGGAAACTTGATTTCACCAATCTGTTTCACTACGATCTTCAATTTTTCGACAGTGCCAGACGCTTTGAGCTGGGGACGTACCCGTACGGCCACATATTTGCTTTGTCAAAAGCGCTGGACATTTTGACCGACCTTGGTATAGGCAACATTCAAAAGCACAATCACGCTTTGCTGGATAAATTCATCGGGTACCTGAAGGGTAATGACAGATTCCGCATAGTGTCAAACCTTGAAAAGAAACACCGCTCGTCGATTTTATCTTTCACCTGCAACAACGCCCACGATTTATTCCTGCAGCTGAATAATGCCAGAATATTCACGTCGTTTCGCGAGGGGGCGATAAGGATTTCGGTACACCTGTTTAACAGCGATAAAGACATCGACCGCCT
>CAZMWI010000163.1:4594-6829 GCA_964569945.1 uncultured Ignavibacteriaceae bacterium | reverse complement strand
CGGGCGAAACCGCAAAAGGTGAAATTAAGTTAGACAATGACTACCTTGACAAGGAATTCGAAAAATCGCTCACCATTGAAGTCAGCGACGCGAATAAGACTCACTTCACGATTCCTGTCAAGAGAACTTTGCGGGTGCCCGGCAGCGAAAGCGACGCTACGGCCGCCAGTACCCCGGCAAAGACCACGGCCAAGTCAACTCACTAATTCTTTCTATAAATTAATAGCCCGGTACCAGTATAGGTCCGGGCTTTTTTTATTGGGGACCACCCGGATTTTCTATCTCCCCGTCTATTTCGATACACCACCTTTATTGATTCATTATGAAACAAAAGAGGTATTATGAAAGCCGCACTTCCCTTGATTTTGGTTATCTTTGTCCTTGGCATTTTACCCGGTACGGGCGCAGCCAGGGCCAAACTGACCATCCCGGATTCACTCTATGATTTTGGCTATGTGTCGCAGAATTCGGAAATCAGCTACGTTTTCTGACTGCATTCCACCGGCTCCGGTCCGCCGAGAATTATAAGCGCCATACCCGGCTGAGGCTGTACCAAGGCACCGCTCGAAATAAAATTGCTGCCGGTCGGTGACAGTACCAGCCTCGAGGTGATATTCTCGACCAGAGGGTACAACGGTCGTCGGTCTAAAAGGCCGTCCATCATTACTAACGAGGGCGACCTGGCAAACGTGTCCAGTTCACCGCCAATATCGTGGCCGTGCCCGATTTAACCTTTCCTATTCGGATTAAACCGTACAAATTCGACATCTCTCAATTCGGTGAAACCGATGCCGGCAATCGCGAGTTCGTAATTGAGAACGTTTCCGAATCCGACCTCGATTTAAGTCTCATCGATATGCCTCAGGATATGTTCGAATTCAGACTGCCGAAGCACGTCAAGGCTGGTCAAACCGCCGGGGGATCCCTGAAACTTAAAGACGCTTATCTTGCTAAAGAGTTCAGCAAGTCCTTAACCATTGGCCTGAACGACGCCGCCAATACCCATTTCACCATACCCGTCAAGAGAACCCTGCGCGCGTCGGCAACGATATCGAATAATGGTACCTCCGCACAAAACACGACGGTCTCGAATCATTAATATAAAAAAGCCCGGGCCAGATTTCCGTCCGGGCTCATAAACAAGACTTAAATTAATCTATAAACTGGGTTCCGCCCTGGAGAATTTGTTGCCCCTGCTGTTCCTTCAGACGGTACTCCCATTCGGGGTCATAGATTTCTCCGGCCGCGTTGGAGTGCACCAGTTGGTATTCACCATAACCCTTGACGTCGGAAAATACGAAATAGATGCCGCCCTGCAGCGAATAATAATACCACACTTCATATCTTTGCCCGTAAACCGGGGTCGGCACCTCGTCCCTCTTGTCCCACTGGCCGTACTGCATCAATACGCGCCCGCGATCGGTTCTCCAACCGTCATGAGCTTCCGGCAGTGTCCCGAAATTCTTCATGGCGTAGGCGTACCGGGCGAGAGCGTTATTCAGATATTCATTCTCCTTGGTTCCCGGTGTGGGATCGTGATCCCGGAAGAATTCGTTGACAAACCGGGCCTTTCCGGTATCGTTAAGCGAAGAGTAGAGCGTCATTTGTTCCGGTGTCACGAGGTACTTGATCAACTGTGTTTTGGTTTTGATCGATGCGCTGTCCAGCGGATTGCGCATGGTGTACTTCACGAATTCCGTGGGCAAATCGTGCTTTGGAAACACAATAAACCGCCTCATGGTAGTATCGACTTTACCGGTAGTCTGATCCTGCACGATCAACGCCAGATCGTATTTTCCGGGATACCAGTCCTTGATATCGAGGCGGGCGCTTATGACGTCATTATCGGCCCGCATGTCGCGCTCGTAGCTGCCGAAATCGAATTTGAGAAAACCGTAGGGATCGTACGCCTTATAGCTGACCATATACTGCCCCGGGTCTGCGGGATCATAATTAAGGTTATAAACTTCGGCGTACACGAAAATCGCCGAATCATCGGCCGAATAAATGCCCATCGGATTGGGTATGACCTCCCGGCCGCTTTTCACCAAACGCTCGTTGTGCGACGTCATATCGTCGACGCTCATAATATTATAGGCCAGTTCAATCATGCTCAACGAAAGCTTGTCGCTGACGACCGGCGGAATCTCGAGACGATCGTACGTAAATACGCCTTCTTTTTTATCGACGACGTCCATTACGGTAAGAACCGCGGAGTACATGCCCGGGTCGAGC
>CAZMWI010000163.1:0-4584 GCA_964569945.1 uncultured Ignavibacteriaceae bacterium | reverse complement strand
TCGAGCTTTAAATTCAGCTTATTGAATACCCTAATATTCCCGAGTTTTGCCGCCATGGGTGACGGTGCCAGTGTGTAAAAGTATGTACTCGTGGAATCAAGATGATGCCCGAGAGTATCCTTGATAACGACGTCGGCATAAATCGACGCCCGCACGTCGGACCTGGCGCTGTCGAACGGGATAAATGTGAACTCGGCCCGATTAACCGAAAACGGGAATTCCACAAACGATTCGGTGCCAGCTTTCGGATCGTTGAAAATATTGATTCCTGCCTGCACCGTCAAATGCGAATCCTGGGCAGCAGCCGTCACCGACAGAGCCAGGAGCATGATAAATATGAAAGTCCCTTTCTTTTGCATATTGCTGACTCCCCTTTATTATCTTACAATACCGTCGTAGGGATAAATCAGACGATAATCTCCGTCACCCCATTGATCGACGAACGTAAATTGGCGCTGTATGGGCAAATGATAGTAGTACCAAACCTGATAGGCATAGCTGTCGAGCTCGAACGGCCTGTCTTCGGTTTGATCCGGCTCCCCGAACTGAATAAATATTCTCCCCCGGTCGGTTCGCCACCCTTCTTTGTCCATTATGCTGAAATATCTGTTTGCATAGTCTATTCTTTTATAAAAGGCGGCCTGGGCTTCATTAAACGGCGTATTGGGGGTCGGGTCACGTTCTTTCCAGAAGGCTTGCCAGGCCTTAATGCGCTCATCATTTGACGTGGCCTTTTTGATTTTATCGATACCGGCGTCGTCCGCGACGAGTTCCAGCTGCTTGATGGCTTTATGAAAATCGTGCGTAACCATTGCCTCGGGCGACCAGTCAATCAGAAATGGATGTCGGCTCGACGACACCTCCGCATTTCGTCGCCCGTGCAGCTCGACTTCGAGAAAGTATTCGCCTGACGGAATATCGGTCAGATTAATATGCCTGAGCTGCCTGATTATTCCGTTATCGAAAGTGGCTGTGAGCGTATCCCAATACACCAGCTTGAGTTTCCTGTTTAATATATGGGTCTCGATTTTGACGTCCTTGCGTTCGTCCCGACCCTGGTAAATTTCATGATAGTACAAAAGCGGCGCGGATTCCGCTCCCTGATACAACCTCACCACCGCCGGTATTATCGACCACTTGCCCTTGTTAAATGGTGAACCGGCGTGCGCCGAATCGACGCGCTGAACGAATTCCACGTCCGACAGACGGGCGTGGCGGAAATTATAGTCCGGCAGCTCGGACTTGAGAGTCCTCTCCGCGAATTTATCCGAATTCTTGTCCTCGATACGGCAGTATATCTTATATTTGCCCGGCTTTAGCTTGAAATCGACCTGACTGGTCCTGAAATCGGTTCCTTTGCGGGTTTCGTCATAAGTCGCGACAGTTATCTCTTTTGTCTTATCGTAAGCGTCAACCTGATAGTCATCGTCATCATACACGATTATATTGATTTCATAAACCGCTTTATATTGACTGCTGTCCCGGACGAAAGTCAGGTAATCGTTAAAAATCTTATAATAAACCTCAAGTCTGACCAATCCGGAATCATCCGAACGAAAATAGGCACAATCCACATGTAAATCCAGTCTCTGTCCTTGATCCTGAATATTATATAATTCCTGTGCCTTTGTCCGTGTCGTCAATAGCATTCCGCCAAGTACCAAAAATAACAAAATCCTTTTCAATCCAGCTTCTTTTCTCACAATATAGAGCTCCTTAAATTATACGCTCTCTAATGTATTAAGACGTTTCGATTTTGGCAATATCTAATAGAACCAGAACATTTTAAGAAATATTGAGATTACTCGTACCGAAGAGATTCAATCGGGTCGACCCGGGCCGCCCGATAGGCAGGATAAAGCCCCGCGAACAAACCGACCGATATGGCCACCGCGATGCCCAGCATGAGGAACATCGGAGAAACCCCGAATGGAAGCGGCGTCAAGGCCCCTATCAACAAGGCGGTCCCCAGACCTGTCACTACTCCTGCCATGCCTCCCAGACCGGACAGCGTCATGGCTTCGATCAAAAACTGCCAGATGATATTTATCCGCCGCGCCCCAATCGCCTTACGAACCCCTATTTCCCGGGTTCTCTCGGTCACCGAAACCAGCATTATATTCATCACCCCGACGCCGCCGACCATAAGGCCGACCGACGAGATTACGATCATGGCGATATAGATATACTTCGTGATATTACCGACCACCTCTCGGATATTTTCCTGCCCGAAAATAACGAAATCATTGTCGGCGTTATAAGGCACCCTACGTTCCCGTCGCAACGTGGCAGTAATTTCTTCCTTCGCCTGGTTTAGCAAATCCGGACTGGCGGCGCTGACGGCCAGAAACAGCTCTTTTTCCCACGGGTAAAGCTTCATGAAGGTCTCGTATGGAATTATAACCAGATTATTACTGCGGTCGTTAAACATACTCTTCTTTTCTTTTATAACCCCCAGTACCGTGAATTTATGATTGTTAATTCGTATGGACCGCCCGAGCGCGTCTTCATCCTTGAACAAGGCGTCTTTTATATCGCTGCCGATGACACAAACCATCGCCCGCATTTGATCCTCCATCTGGTTGAAGAATCGCCCGCTGCTTATGCTTTCATTGCGAACCTGTTGATACGTCGGCCAGGCGCCTATTAAAAATGGTTGATTGGCCTTGTGATTTTTGTACTTCACCGAATTCCCACCCGGAGCAAAATAATAATCCTCTGGCGATACCGCCGTCACCGACGGGCAATTGGCCATTATGGCGTTTGCTTCGGCTATGGTTATTTCCTTGCGGTTGCGCTGTTCGTCGGTCAGGTCGTTATAATCCGTATTCGGAGGATATCTCGTTATGAAAAGCACGTTGCTGCCGAGATTCGATATTGAATCCTGGACGGCGTCGTCGAGTCCTTTTATCAAAGACGACATTGCAATAACCGACCATACCCCGATAAGTACGCCCAATATCGTAAGCAGTGTACGAAACTTATTACCTTTCAGCGAATCCAACGCCAAAAGCAGGCCGTCTTTCAGTTCAGCGGTCGTCATGTCACAGAAGAATAATTATACATTTCAGTGAAAATCAAAATATCGACCGGGTTATTCGTAGCGAAGTGATTCAATGGGGTCGACTACGGCCGCTTTATACGCCGGGTACATTCCGGCGATCAATCCGACAGTTATCGCCACGATAAATCCCAGAGATAAGAACAACGGTGAAACACCGAACGGAAGCGGCGTGACCATACCTATCAGCAAAGCGGTTGCAATTCCGATCAAAATTCCGAGGCAGCCGCCCGTGCCGGACAGCGTCATGGCCTCTACCAGAAACTGCCAGAGTATATTGTTTTTTCTCGCCCCGATTGCCTTGCGGACACCTATCTCTCTGGTTCGCTCCGTCACCGAAACCAGCATTATATTCATTACCCCGACCCCGCCGACCATGAGGCCGACCGACGAAATTACAATCATCGCCAGATATATATATTTGGTTATGTTTCCGACCATCTCGCGGATGTATTCCTGCCCGAAAATGGCAAAGTCGTTTTCCGCATCGTACGGCACCCTTCGGACAACGCGAAGTATCGATGTCATCTGCTCGATTGCATCGGGAATATCCGCAACCGACTTCGCTCCGACCGTAAGCGTAAGGGCTTTGTCTTCCGGATAAAGTTTCTCGAATGTGTTCAGGGGTATGGCGGCTTTATTATTCTCGTCGTTGCCTCCGAACATTGATTCGCTTTTTTCACGTATTCCTATCACCGTGAAGCGAACGTTGTTGATCCTGATTTCTTTGCCGATAGGATCCTCATTGGGAAACAAAGCCGCCTTGATATCGGTTCCGATGACACATACCTGGGCTCGGAATTCATTATCTATGTAACTTATAAACCTGCCCGACGTAACGGTTACGTTACGAACCTTCTGATATTCCGGCAGGACGCCGACTACGGCCGGGCGGTTGGCCTTGTTCCTTTTATATTTAATTATGTTTCCGCCGGGTTCCCAGTAATGATTTTCCGGCGACACCGCCAGCACCGCCGGACAATTTTGAGATATGGCGTCGGCTTCGACGCGCGTCATATATTTGCGGTTGCGCTGTTCATCGGTCAGATCGTCCCAATCAACATTGGGAGGGAACCGATCGACAAAAAGTATATTGGAGCCAAGCGTATTAATGGAGCTTTGCACGGCATCGTCGAGGCCCTTGACCAGCGAAGACATGGCGATTACCGACCAGACTCCGATAAGAACGCCGAGTATCGTCATCCCGGACCGAAACTTGTTGCCCGTCAGGGAATCCAACGCCAGTTTTACGCCTTCTGTAACTTCACTTATTGTCATATTCTATTCGAACCCCAGGGCTTTAACCGGCTGCATGCGCGCCGCCTTCATGGCCGGATATATGCCGAAAAATAGACCGGTCCCGCTCGATATGCCCAGCCCGAGCATAATTGCAAATGCAGTTGGCGTCATGTTCATATGTATCAGGTTGATAAGCATGTTCCCGAGGAACATGCCGATGCAAATTCCGATTATGCCACCTCCCAGAGACAAAATAAGCGCTTCATACAAGAACTGCATGAGAA
>CAZMWI010000162.1:0-6895 GCA_964569945.1 uncultured Ignavibacteriaceae bacterium | reverse complement strand
ATACCCATAAGAATACCTTCGGCCCTGACCATTTTTCTCGTGGTCTCGATGGCTTCGTCGTTGGTTACTGTAAGAACCTCATCCACGACGCTCAGATCAAGCACATTCGGCTTAAATCCGGCCCCGATTCCCTGAATGGGGTGTGGGCCTTTTTCACCTTTGGTCAGAAACGGAGAGGCTTCGGGCTCGACGGCTATAACCTTGATATTGGGATTCTTTTCTTTCAGGAATTTGCCGGTTCCGGTGACCGTTCCGCCGGTACCTACCGCCGCGACAAAAACGTCAACCTTGCCGTCGGTATCATCCCAGATTTCCGGTCCGGTCGTCTTGTAGTGCGCCTCCGGATTGGCCGGGTTATTGAACTGCTGCGGCATGAACGCACCGGGGGTTTGAGACACCAGTTCTTCGGCTTTGGCCACCGCTCCGGGCATACCGTCCGGACCGGGCGTCAGAATAAGTTCGGCTCCAAAGGCCTTAAGGAGGTTGCGTCGTTCCATCGACATCGTCTCGGGCATGGTGAGCATCAATTTGTAACCCCGCTCGGCGGCTATAAACGCCAGCGCAATTCCGGTATTACCCGAGGTTGGCTCAACAATGGTCGTGCCCTTCTTTATGAGACCCTTAGCTTCGGCGGCGTCGATCATGGACAAAGCGATGCGATCCTTGACCGAAGAGCAAGGGTTAAAGCTTTCCAATTTACCCAGGACCGAAGCGGGAAGCCCCCGGGCCATACGGTCCAGACGGACAAGCGGTGTTTTGCCTATCAATTGTGTTATATCATTTGCTATCCGGGGCATTATTTACCTCATAAAAATGATTCGATTAAATGAAATACATTTGTTTTCCGGAACGGAGCTTTTCCAGAAGATCGGTCATTTTGATTGACGCCAGATAGTCAACCAATTTGTCTTCTGCTCCCTTCCAAACGAATGAAATCCCGTTCTCCTTTTCCTTCTTCCCTTCGTCGAGCGGCTTGGAAAATAGAGCCTTGCCTTCGAATATGGAAACCACATCCCAAACCGTCACAATCCGGGGATCCTTGGCCAGGACGTAGCCGCCGTTCTTGCCCCGGGTAGCCTCTACCAGACGAGCCCGGCGCAATTGCGACAGAAGGAGTTCCAGGTATCTTACCGGGACGTCCTGGCTGCTTGCGATTTCTTTCGCTTGCACCGGACCTTTGCCGTAATTCGACGCCAGTGCAATAATCGCTTTCAATCCGTAATGCGATTTTAATGAAATCATATAACTGCCAAAATCCTATCAAAAATTGTATATTTAAACTATATACGGTTCTAAAGAATTATATTTGACTTAAATAATAATTTTTCAGGGAGTCGCCCAACCGGGCATAGATCCCAGATCGATCCCGAAAACCGCTTTGCCAATCAAATAAACCGCCGCCGTAACCACAAACGCCCCAATAATATTCAGCCAGAAACCGGTCTTTGCCATTGACGCCATACTGATTCGCTCGGTCCCGAAAATTATGGCATTGGGCGGAGTTGCCACCGGGAGCATAAAGGCGCAGGAGGCCGACAGCGTGGCCGGAATCATCAAAATCATTGGGTTAACCTCAACGGCCAGCGCCATCGATGCCAGAATGGGCAAAATCATTTGAGTCGTGGCCGTATTGGATGTCAACTCCGTGAGAAAAGTTATCATCAGACAAACCAACAGTACAATGACGACCACGGGCAGGGCGTGCAGGCCCGCCAGCTGCCCGCCGAGCCATTCCGAAAGCTTTGATACTTTGAACGCTTCAGCCAGTGCGAATCCGCCTCCGAACAGCAGGACTATTCCCCAGGGCAATCCGCGAGCCGTGCGCCAGTTCATGATTCTCGTGCTTTCATTTTTGGCGGGAATTATAAACAATATAATCGATATAAATACGGCTACGGTGCCGTCGTCGATATATGCGGGCACAAGCAGCAAATTAGACCACCCCGGAATCGTGAGCGATCCGATTTCTATATTCTTTCTAAACAGCCACAGCAGAGCCATAAGCACGAAGGCGATCAGCACGGCTTTTTCTTCGTAAGACATTTTGCCAAGGCGTTTATACTCCTCTTTGAACGTCGTGCTTTGGACCGGCACCGAAGAAGCTTTACGCATATACATCATGTACAGCATCAGCCACGCCACGACCAGAAAAAACACCGCGAACGGTGTCCCGAACACAAACCATTGAGCAAATGTAATATCGGGTGCATTCGGAAAAGATATGCTGAAAATATGACGGAAGGCTATATTCGGCGGCGTGCCAATCAGAGTCGCCGTCCCCCCTATCGACGCCGCGTAGGCAATCCCGATTAACAGACCGGCGGCATATTTTTTTATTCCCTCCGTTCCGCACTGGTCTTCGAGTTTTGAAATGACTGCCAGCGCGATCGGGACCATCATCATAGTCGTTGCGGTGTTGGAGATCCACATCGACAGAAATGCCGTGGCGGCCATAAAGCCGAGCAGGACTCTTGATGGTCCGGCGCCAATCAGCATAATGATCTTTAAGGCGATGCGACGGTGCAAATCCCAGCGCTGCATGGCCAAAGCTACCACAAAACCGCCGATAAAAAGAAATATGACACTGTTGAAATAATTCGGCGCTACATCTTTGCCCGACATCACCCCAAGAAACGGGAATAGAACAACGGGAATCAGAGCCGTGACCGCGATCGGGATGGCCTCGGTAATCCACCAGACAGCCATGAGAACCGCGACCGCGGCAGTGCGCGTCACCGCCGGATTCGACGGGTCGAGATTGGTAAAGAATAATATTATCAGAAACAGCGTCACACCCAGTATCAACCCGAAAAGCTTCAGGGGAAAACGTTGTTGGTTGTTCGCTGTATTTTCTGAATCCATGATTCTATATAAGGTCGCGCTTTACCTCGTTATTGTATTAAATCTGATCGGCCAGCTCTATAAGGCGTTTGTACGGTATTGCTATCCAGCTCTCGGCCTGCATGGCTCCGTTTGCCAGGCTGATCAAGGATACTTTGGCCGCTACTTCTTCGTCCGGTGCTTCGTATATGTCGACGAAATCATAAGCCCCAAGCAGTGCATAATGGGCCAAAAACCGTACTTCGGGGCATTTATCCCGCACCTGATCCAGCCACGTTCGGCCCAGCTCGGCACGATCTTTAACCTTGGTCGATATTTCCGGCGAAAGTTTGGTCATAAGCATAAAAGTTTTCATATTTCCTCCTATCGTCATTGGGCATCAGCAGTCGGATCTATCACCCTGCCTGCAATAATATTCGCTCCGGCGGATAATTCTGAATATTGTATTGGTACATTCATACAAATAAGTGAAGCATCGAAAAACGGAGTAATCCGTTTCACGGTACCCCTCCTTGTTTCGAACCAGTATATAATATAGGTCCGATTTAAAATATTGTGCAAATTAATTTTGGAGAAAATCTAAGAACCGAGAATGTCGGACAAAATACGCTGGTGGTCGAAAGCAAGATTCATTTCGAGGAAATCGCCGGTTTTGATTACTTCGGCAGCGTCACTCGCGGCGTCCAGCTCTCCCCCGACAGGAATTGCCAAAAATACCACGGAAACCACATGACCCCGGGGATCGCGGTCCGGTTCGGAATATACCCCGGCCAGCCGTTCGAGTTTCACAATCAAGCCGGTTTCCTCTTTGGCCTCACGGACAGCCGCCTGTTCGACCGTTTCGCCGATTTCCACCCCGCCGCCGGGCAGAGCCCAATGCCCCTCGAACGGCTTATATTTTCTCTTCACGAGGACAATTTGATTGTCGGGATAGCGGATAATAATGTCTGCGGCCAGAGACGGGCTTTTCATTTTGTTTTTCTCCGTGGCAGTTTCTTCTTAATCGGAGCGCGGCGGGCCACGTCTACGGCTTTGCCCGCCCAGTGTAAGAGCAAATCGTCGTTTTCGATCACGTCGGCGGGGACTTCATAGTACTTCATCGGTGGTCCGTCGTCACCGTACGGCCGGAACGGTTCCATCCCGACCTCCTGAAAATCGCCAATATTTTCTTCATCTACTTTTAAATACAATACATTATCGCTTACGATCGCAAAAAATAACTGGCCGCAGTAAATTCCCATCGCCCCGAACATCCGGCGCATGGCAATATGGCCCAGCGGCTCGAGCCGTTCGTGGATGAAATCGGCGTACTCCTTACTGACCGACACGCTTTACTTCCTGATGTTGAGCATCATCAGGATCTGTTGCGCCTGAAGCTGGTTGTATTCCAGCGACAGCGTCCGGTAATTAACCAGATCGACAATCGTCCCGATAAAACACAGCCCGGCTGTCAGGAGGTATAAAAGTCCCATCCCAACCTGCCCCAGGTAAAAGCGATGAACCCCGGAAACGCCGATAAAGCCGATTAGCGCCATCAGCATGATGGTCTGCGCGTCACGCCTGCGGCTGCGATATACCATCGAGAATTGCTGGGCTGTTTCATCGTTCATGTCTTTCATTATATTGCCGATGAACATCATTTCGTCGCCGTCTATTTCCGGCAAAAATCTCAATACGTCGGCCATGCTAACCTCCGATCAAAATATACTTATATCTCAATATTGACAGTCTAATAAGCTGCACCACCCTCCAGAATATAACTCCCAGCGCCGGAATTCCCAGCGGGTGGCAGTGCAGCGATTCATTTATATAACCGTGCAGAAAAAGCGATATTGACTGCCCCAGGCCACAACCAGGACAAAAATGAAAACCGAGGCTTTTTAAAGGACAAATCGACAGGTGCGATGAGGCATGCGGGTCGATGGCGAACAGATACATCAATCCACCGGTCCAGAAAACCATTTCGATATTTAATAATTTTAAATATTTCATACGATTTAGCTTGCGTCAATCTTACTACTAATATACCGAAAAAACACGCGTGAATTCAAAAGAATATGGCACAAACGCGGTCACAATTGAAATCACTATTTTTTCCGGATCACAAGGTCGAATTATAAGGACTTTGTGATTGAATCCCAAGCCATAAATTGATATTATATTCGAAAGCTCATCCGATACGGAGGTAAAAATGTTCCGCAAGTCAATGCTTACAATATTGTTATTTATAATTTTCGGATTGGCTCAGATGAACTCGTCGTACGCCTGCACGAGCCTTCTGGTGACTAAATCGGCGTCAAAGGACGGTTCGACTTTCATAACATATACCTGTGATGGTCGGTTTCATCCGCATCTCTGGATAACCCCTGCCGCCGACCATCCCGAGGGCGATTCTCTCAAAATCGAGGATTGGCATGGAGACATGAAGGGTTGGATAAAACAGGTTCCGCACACGTACGGTGTCGTCGGCCTGATGAACGAACACCAGCTCAGCATTTCCGAAACGACGTTTGAGGGACGTCCTGAGCTGGAAAACCCCGAGGGCGTTTTGCATTATTGGGACCTGATGGACTTGGCGCTGCAGCGAGCCAAAACGGCCCGCGAGGCTATCAAGGTTATGACCGACCTTGTCGAGGAATACGGCTACCGGGCGACCGGCGAGACCTTTTCTATCGCCGACCCGAATGAGGTCTGGATAATGGAACTGATCGGCATGGGTGCCGGTCGCAAAGGAGCGGTCTGGGTGGCCAGAAGAATCCCCGACGGTTATATATGCGCCCACGCCAACAAGGCCCGTATCAGCAATTTTCCCCTCGACGATCACAAAAACTGTCTTTATGCAGAAAATGTTATTTCTTTTGCCGAAGAAATGGGCTATTACGACCCAGCGTCGGGTCAGCCATTCAGTTTCTGTGACGCCTACTGCCCGGCCGATCCCAAGAGCCGTCGCTACTGCGACAGCCGGGTGTGGAGCCTTTTCCGGCGCGCCGCCCCATCCCTGAATCTGTCGATGGATATCACCAGATCGGTCGAAGGTGCACAGAATTATCCTCTCTGGATAAAACCGGACAATAACTTATCTGTTGAAGATGTTATGTCGCTGATGCGCGATCATTATGAAGGTACTCCTCTTGATATGACTAAGGGTGTCACGGCCGGGCCTTACGGCACTCCCTATCGCTGGCGGCCGCTTTACTGGAATGCGGAAGACGAAAATGGCGACACCGTCGAAGGCAGCTGGGAGCGCCCGATTTCGACACAGCAAACCGGATTTTCCAGCATCGCTCAGTGCCGATCCTGGCTGCCGGATCCGATCGGCGGCGTTTATTGGTACGGCGTCGATGACACCTGGTTTACATGCTACTGCCCGCTATACGTCGGAATCGACACCATTCCCGTATCCTTCACCGTCGGAAATATCGATAAATTTTCATGGGAATCGGCCTGGTGGGTTTTCAATTTCGTATCTAATTTCGCCAATCTCAGATATCAGTATATGATACAGGACATACAAGCCATTCAGAAGGAACTCGAAGGCAACGTTATTTTCCTGCAACCGGCGATTGAAAAGACAGCGATGGAAACTTACAAAACAAATCCCATCGCTGCTCAAAAATATCTAACCGAGTACTGTGTTTCCAATGCCGAGACTGTAGTTGGGCGCTGGCGCCAACTTGGCGAATATTTGATCGTAAAGTACAATGACGGGTATATTTTAAAGGAGGACGGTTCGGCCGAAGGCACCGGTTATCCTGAGACATGGCTTAAGACTGTGGTTGAGCAGAATCCTGATAAGTACATTCTTCCGCAAGCGGCAGACAGCACAACTGAATCGAAACTGACAGATTGATTTTGCCTATCAGTCGTTTTCGACCGGCGGTGAAATCTTTTTCCCGGATTTAGCGATAACCGTCGGGCGCGATTTCGGCAAAGATTTAAATTTTGCGCCGCCCCGAGATTTGATCTCATTGAAAATGTCCGAAAACAGAGTCAATTGTTGCGGAGGTGAGGACTTCCCCGCCAAGGCACTATCCTTGTAAACATAGACCATGTC
>CAZMWI010000161.1:0-6976 GCA_964569945.1 uncultured Ignavibacteriaceae bacterium | reverse complement strand
TTGCGGTACAACGGTTTTCAAGACCGCCGCTTTCGACCACTCAGCCACTCCTCCGATATGTCGAAAGTAAGATGTCTGATCTAACCGGCCACAATTAAACCGACAACGTCCGTCGTGTCAAGGCTTTTGGATTGCAGCCCGGACAAATTCCGTCATGTGAAGTGGCATTCCAGAACTGCCGGGTCACACCCTCACCTCCGGTGAAGGCAAGACCCGGCAGATCTTTATATAGGGATCAAAAAAGCCCCGTCGCGGAAGGCGGCGGGGCTGTGAGATTTATGGTTATACTAATTCAAATTCACTATTGCGGCACTACCGGCAGATGCGGCGAATACGTCACTTCCGCGCCGCACTGATCGGTCGTCGTCCACTGCGTTGTACCATCGCTGTAGACAACCGTGATGGTGCCATCATTGAAAATATAAGCTATATTCCAGTCACCGTTGATCGACAGTTCGTCATAGCCGTCGGGCGCCTGGCCTTCGCACTGAAGGTCGATCGACGCGGCGACATCGATCCGACCGTCGGTCGGACAGCTTTCGCCCTGATCCGACGACGGCACATAAACATCGCGGTAAATCTGGGCGGCGGAAATATCCAGAGCACAGGTCGCGTCACCGTCGGTGACAGCCAGCGAGACCGCATCGTACGACGTGCCGTTAAGCGTGAAGTCGCCCTGATATTCGCCGGTCAGGTCGATGGAGGCATCGCTGTTGTAACTGAAATCACCATCTGGCGCCGTGGCCTCGGCGTCAAAATGCCAGCGGACCGACGCTCCGGTGATCGATTCATCGGGGTATTGAATATATCCCTCGGCAGTCGCAAACCGCACCGAATCAGAACCGCTGAACGTAAAAGTGATCGTCCCTCCATAGCCGTCGTCTTCGGTTGCCGAAGCGCTGACGGTGAAAATGTGCCAGTATGTGTCGGCGTTATAGGAATATGAGAATTCGAGATTATCGAAATCATTCGAGGCGACAAAAGTCGGGGGTTTTCTTCCCGAAGTCGGAACCGGTATAGAGTCTATCAAGTTGAACGTCAAATCCAGCATGGTGCCGCTCATGTCGGTAAACCCGGTTCCGAACAAAGCGTCTATTTGCTGGAATTCAGGATCATTGATATCGCCGGTTTGGAGTTTCGGATCGGTTGAGGCGCTGTCACATCCTGTAAACAGGACCAAAGCGCAGCCTACCAGACCGAAAGCGATGAGCAGTTGTAATTTTCTCACAAAAGCCCTCCTTGAAATGGAGATTAATTGCCCTTTTGGACAATTATCGGAAACTCAGCCAGACAGATTTTGCGATAGGTTAATTTTGGTCAATTTTTGAACTGAGGAACAAAGAAAATGCTATTTTGCCTGGGGACCGCCCCATATTCCGATATCGGAGCGGGTTCCGTCGGGGTCGGACAGGTCGGGATCACCGTTGTCGATGGTCGGGGAATCGGGCTGAAGCACCAGCGAGGAGTCGTTTACGAATTTCGGATCGACGGAAAGATTGCCGTTTATATCGGTCTGGTCCCATATATCGCGATAGTTGCCCTCTTTGTTGTCCCAGACGATATTGTAAGAAAAATTCCACTTGGCCCAGTCGCCGTAGTTCCAGACGCCGACACAGGGACAGACCCATTCTTTGCGCCAGCCGTTCTTGATGATGATATTATTGATGATTCGTCCCCGGCTTTCGGTCGACCACGGGGCGACGCCGCAGTTACCGTTGTGCCGGACGAGATTGTTGGAGATGTCCATATAGGAACTGCCGGTCGCGATTATCCCCCAGCCGAGATTGTCGAAAACGACGTTGTTATGAGCCACCACCCAAGACGTTCCGAAAGCGCCGATGCCTTTCCAGTAGGCGGAAATCTTGTTTCGATACGCCAGACATGAGGCGTCCCAGGTGACGCCGATTCCCGCGCCGCGACCGTTGCTTATTTCGCAGTCGGTTATAAGAGCCGATGCCCCCCGATAGAGCGCGATACCGTCCCAGGTGTTGTTATCCAGACGACAATGGTCGATAATCAACTCCGCGCCCTCGCGTCCGACTATGCCCCCGATACCGACCGTGACGCTGTCAATACGATTTGTGTTGTCGATTATTTCGCAGAATTGCACTGTCACGCGGCTGTTGCGGACGACGATTCCGGCGTCGGTGGCATTGCCGTCGGCGTCGCGTTTCCCGCCAGTGATAGTCAGATGCATCAGAGAAGAATTGGGTGAATTGATGAAAAGCACTCCGTAACCGGCGTTGGTTACAAGCTCTGTTTCTTTTCGGTCTGTACCGATAATACTCAGCGATTTATCTTTAACAATAAAACCGTAGGAGGCTTTCACGTCGGTTTTGTGTTCGGCGCAATTGCCGCACAAGGAATCGGTGAAATAGACGGTATTGGCAGTGAATGTTTTCGGCCCGACGACGATTGTATCGCCGTCACCGGCATAGTCTATGACAGCCTGAAGGTCGGAGCCGCGCTCAACCGTAAAGGTCCGTGCGGTCAGCGAACCACAGGAAAAGATCAGCGCCGCCAGCGCGATCAGGAGAATATAAAAAAACGGTTTTCTGCCCATTAATTACAAGATAACAGTCAGGAAACCGTCGGTAAACTCAAAAATTACTTACGGGCGAAATTATAAAACTCACCGGGACCGTATTGGGCCAGACGGTCTTTGAGCTCATCCAGAGTCATCCAGGGGCTGAGTTCTGCGTTCGATGACTTCGGAATATAAACCGATTGGGCCGGATTACCGCCCCACGCCGGTATAATGAGCACGTGCCCTGACTTATCGGTGCAGACGTCAAGAATTATAGCCGTATGGCCGACCGAATCAGTTTTGGCGTCTTTGTATTGAATATAGAGATCACCGGGTGCTATATTTTTCGGATCTATTTTCCTGCTGTTATAGGCCAGCAGTTCGGGCGTGTTCTGGTGCATGGCAAACTCGAGAAAGCGGAAGTAATCTCTATCGGAATGCTCGCGTTTCTGGCCTTCCCTGAATACCAGGTTACCGGCACCGTCGAAACCGTACTTGCCCGAAAGCCATCGATCATAAGTTATCGTGTCTTTGGGAGACAGTATATACCCGATTTCATTTTGTTTGTTGAAAACCCGCCGCGCCGTCCACAGCAGCTGAAGCGGAATATTCATATCGGTCTGATTCGGAGTCCTGACCCCCAGGTCGAGGATTGCGGCAACGCGCCCGGCTTTGACGGTATCATATTCGTTCCACAATGCAACGGTGTAATAATCCGGCCATACCGGCATATTGGTCAGCCAGGCCTGATACATCGACATTTTGTTTTCGGGAAATCGTTCATAACCTTTCGGGGTGGGATAAAGACGCAGAACGGTGTAATCTTCATTGTAATTGAAAGCAAAGGGGTACAGCTTATTGGGGGCGTGCTCGGGCGGTTTTTTATTGGCGATTTGGGAAGTATCTTTGGGCTGATTTTGGGGAGTTTTATCAGGGGGAAGTCCCGCCAGACAAATCGACGCCATCAGCAACACCAATAGGGCCGTTAGCGCTGTTCGCTTCATTCAATCCTCCTGCTGTTTTCGGTTAATCATCGGGCAATTTATTTTACACTCCAACCGGCTCAAGTTTCCCGGTATAGATGATCCATCCGCGTTCTTTTTAGGGCCCGCGCGAATTTGCTGTCTTTCATGATCTTAACGGGAACATCATGCTTTTTCAAGAGCCCCTTGAGAAGTTCGAAAGCTTCCGGGAATTCGTCGGGCCGATCCAGTTCTATTTCGAGTTCATGGTCGACAGACCGGTCGGGGAAAGTTGTTATGTCCAGCATAATCTTCCTGTCCCCGGTGAGATCTTCGGGCTTCACGGCTATGCGCTCGTTTTGAAAGACCAGAATTCTGGTCATGGTTTCGGAAATGTCCATATATTCCAGCTGCTTGCGGATTAATCCGGGACAGGTGTGTGGAATCAAACCGCCCGCTATATTCTGATCGAGTTGGCGACAATCATATGTGGCTTCATATTCAGCTCTGACAGACAGGCCGCCGTTTTCCTCCTGCCCCGGACCTTTTAATGTCATGGTGCAGTGTTCATTATCTGTTCGTAAGCGCAACGCCCATCCGGACTTTAGAAGGGCAAAATCGGTGGTATCGAAGAAATGATTGACCTGATCGCTGCGACTCACGGGCGGGCCGAGTTTGTCCAAAAGCAAACCATAATTTTCGGCACTTTGCAGGTCGAGCTTGATTTCTATTTCTTTATACATGGGCCGGGCCAATAAACCAAGGGCCGCATCGCTGCGGCCCTTGCTACCAAATTATTATTTAAACCGTTTGGGCGATTTATCTTCCCATTCCACAACGATCGGGCTGGCCACAAAAATCGAGGAATAGGTTCCGATGATCACACCCAGCACCAGTGCCAGGGCGAAATCATTCAGAACTTCCCCGCCGAACAGGTACAGAACCACAGCCACAATCAGCGTGGTGACCGAGGTCATGATGGTTCGGGAGAGAACATCGTTAATGGATTTGTTGACGGTTTGCACGAACTCGCCTTTCTTGCGGAACTTCTTGAGATTTTCTCTAATGCGGTCGAAGACGACTACGGTATCCGTCAGGGAATAACCGGCCAGAGTCAGAAGCGCCGTAACAACCAGCAGGGTTATCTCTTTATTGAGAATAAAGAATACACCCAGCACGGCAAGCACGTCGTGGAAGGTGGCAATGGTTGCCGCCACCCCGGAACGAAAATCGAACCGGATGCCGATGTAAATAATCATGCCGATTATAGAGATCAAAATGGCATAGACGGCGCTCTGCCGAAGCGACTGGCCTACCGCCGGTCCAATGACATGTTCCGAGTCCTCGGTGAATTTGTTGCCGGGGAAAGCATCTTCGATAATTTTCTTCAGTTTATCGATGGCCTTTTCATCTCCGGCGACGGTTTCCTTGATTCGAATTATGTAAGAATTTTTAATGCTTTCCCGGTGCAATTCCTGAATGTACGCTTCGGGAAAGCCGTTACCGGTAACGTCACTGCGAAGTTGCCCAATGGAGATGGGGTTTTCAAAACTGCCCTGGAGCATGGTACCACCCACAAAGTCAATACCCATATTGGCTTTATCGAGAAGGACCATGGTGAAGGCAAACAGGCCCAATAGAACCAGCAATCCTGAAATCAGGAAGGCTTTCCTTCGATGGCCTATAAAGTCAATATTGGTTTCACCAACTATCCTAAGCATGATCAAACTCCTTATATGCTGAGCGTATTGTAGCCTTTGCGGAAGTCAAATACGGTCTTGGTGATCACTACAGCCGTGTAGAGCGAAATCATAACACCGCAGAACAACGACACCGCAAAACCTTTAATGGGTCCGGAGCCGAACAGGAACAGCGCTCCGGCAGTTATCAATGTTGTCACGTGACTATCGATGATTGTCAGAAGAGCCCGGTCATAACCGGCGTCGATAGCCGCCCGAACGGTTTTTCCGGTTCGAAGCTCCTCTCGAATACGCTCGAATATCAGGACGTTGGCGTCAACCGAAATACCGACGGTTAGTACAATCCCCGCGATACCCGGCATAGTTAAAGTTGCTTTCAAGCCGGCCATAACCGCCAGCAGGAAGAAAATATTAAAAACAAGGGCGAAGTCGGCGATAAGACCGGAGACCTTGTAATATATACCGATCAGGATCAGGACCAGGGCCAAACCGACAACACTGGAAATAAAACCTTTTCGGATCGAGTCGGAACCGAGGGATGGTCCAACCACGTTTTTCTCGATGATTTCAACGGGGGCGGGAAGGGCACCGGCCTTGAGGACGATCATGAGGTTTTGAGCGTCTTCCAGGCTCGCTCCGCTGCCCATAGTAATAGTGCCGTTGCCACGAATTTTGTCGGCCACGAACGGCGCCGATTCGACTTTACCGTCGATGACAATAGCCAGCGGTTTGCCAATATTGGCTCCGGTTAAGCGAGCGAAAGCGGCGGCGGCTTCGCCCGAAACCCGGAAATCAACCGTGTTTTCCTGAAACCGGCCACGTCCCAGCCTGATGTTTTCGAGAAATTTGCCAAGGAATTGAACCTTACGTTTCAGAACGTAAAGGCTATATACTTCCTGAGCGTTAGCAATGTGAGACCGTGTGGAAAACGCGATTTGATCATCGGGCGGAATCAGCTTCTGGACTTCGGGGCGCGCCAGCCACTTTTCGATTATAGGGCGGTCTTTGATCGATACATAATAGCCCGGGAACGGGACACCGTCGCGGCTGGTTAACCACTGTTCCAGGTATTGTGAAAAAGGCTTGGCTTCGGAATCATATTCCAGGTCGTTATTTTCGCCCTTGGCCGAATCGGGGCCCAGAAATTCCGAAAACAGACCCGAAGTGGAATCAGCCGTCGTATCCGGAGAGGCTGCGCCCTCCTTGGGTTTGTTCACATCGGCCATCAGGTCTTCATTGGCCTTGTCTATCTCGGCCTGGACGCTGTTGTACTCATCGGACTGATGACCTTCCGATTTGCGAATATCGGCCACGACCGAATCAATCTTCTCGAAAAGTATCGAGGCATTTTCATACGACTCAAGAAGCTTGTATTCCAACTGCGCGGTTTGCCCGATGATTTCCTCGGCCCGCGCGGCATCGGTATAGCCCGGCAGGTCGACAATGATTCTGTCGCTTCCCTGCTTTTGTATGATAGGTTCGGTGACACCGGTGAAGTCGACACGATTTCGGATGACCTGAATGGCGCGTTCGACGGCATCGGTTTGTTCGTTTTTGGCGAGTTTTTCCATCTCGACCCGCAGCACGACATGAATGCCGCCCTGGAGATCGAGACCCAGTCTCATTGCTTTGCGTTCGAGATCATTTACCGAACCGGGTTTGATTTTTTCCATTCTGGCCCGATCGGCATTGCTCAGCGTCCAGAGGCGCAATGTATTCCAAAAGCCAATGAAGGCCAGGATGACCAGTACGCCGGTGATAGCTAAACGCCAGGTTTGGGTTCTCAT
>CAZMWI010000160.1:0-6994 GCA_964569945.1 uncultured Ignavibacteriaceae bacterium | reverse complement strand
CGCGTACCGCATGATGGGCAACCATCTTGACGCCGACGACGTAACCCAGGAGGCCTTTATAAGGATTTACCGAAACCGTAAATCCATTAAATCTGCAGGTTTCTTTTCCTGTCTTTTGATGAAGATTGCCACCAACTACGCCATCGATCTGATCAGGAAAAAGAAAAACCGATTTGTTGCCATCGACGACGACAGCACCACCTCACGGGCGCTTAAAGCCCAGCTTACCGACAAAAGTCTGGGCCCGGATGAAAGCCTTGAAAACACGGAACTGATGGAGCACATCAGAAAAGCCGTGGATCAGTTGCCGCCTCGCCAGAGAATGGCAATAATCTTGCACGACATTGAAGGATTCTCCAAAAGCGAAATTGCCGATATTATGGAATGTCCGCAGGCGACGGTGCGGTCCAACCTGCACATCGCCCGGATCAAGGTTAAGAAATGGCTTATAAAGAATAAGCCCTGACGAGGAACTAATATGCCCTGCCACCATTTTATTGAACTCAAAATCGACGACTACCTCACCGGTCGGCTCGGACCCGATGATAAAAGTCATTTCGACGAAATCATCGAGCAATGTCCGGATTGTCGTCGATTTTTCGAGGATCAGAAAGAGGCTTACGGCCTGATAAGCCGGGTCCCCGGTCCCAGGATCGAGGGAAACTACTGGACCAGCCTTGAAAAATCGATCCTCACGCGGGTCGGAGACCGCGAGACGGCTCAACCCGAGGAATCTCCGGCCGAAGATAGCCGGAACCACGGCATCTGGAAAATACTGGTGCCGCTGGCGGCGTCCTTTCTGATATTTCTGGTCTCGCTGTCGTTGAGTGATAAAACCGGACCTTCACCCGGAACTCAATTTGCGGCGGCTTCCGCGTCCGAAATAGGCGGTGCGGAGCAAACCAGTTATGCGCGCCTTATAGAAAACCAGGAGATCGTAGCTATAAGCTACATAACAACCTCACCTCCGGGGACTTTCGGGTTTTAACCGGCGTCTTTGGTACAGGGACGAATGCCATGAATAAAACGCTCTTTATTGCCACTATACTTGCGCTTGGTTTGTTTATTACCTGTCAGCGTGCGGAACAAACCGTAACACTGGTGCTCAAGTATCCCGACGGACAGGTCATTGTCTGGGACTTCGACGGGGCCGATCACACGGATGAATACAAAAACGACAGCCTCTGGCGTACCGACGATGTAGCCTGGTCCGGAACCACAAAAGAAGAAATTCTGGACAAGATCGACAGCACGATATTTATCAAACACACCAACAACGAAACGATTAAAAGGCTCGATCCGAAGACGGGCAAATACAGCACCCGCGATACAGTCAGCTATATGTATTCGCTTCAGACGCCCGATGGCAGGATTATGAGTGTGGAAAGCAGCGAGAAACCTGATTCAACGGCCATGGAATCATATAAAAACAAATTTAAGGAACTCGCTCCGAAATATCCCGCGCGCGCCGTCCCGGTCGGTTACACCTGGACCCAGACCTCCAAAGTTGAGCTTAAAGAAGGCGGCATTAACAACGTCACGACGTCATACAAAATTCGGGGGCTGGCCAAACGCGGCGGGCACGACTGCGCCATAATCGATTTCACGACCGAGCTGACCTACCCAATAGACAGATTTATCGAAGAGGACAGCGCCACGTTGAGAGGTATGGGCTCAAGCAACACGACCGGCATTATTTATCACGCCTACGATATCGGGGTTATAATCGAGTTCGAACAGCATTCCGAAGCGGTTGCCAACCTGACTGAAATATCCGCCGAGGGAGAATCCCCGGTGGTCGTAAAGAAAAAAACAAGTAGATCATATAAATTGAAAGATTATATTTTACCCGGGACTTAACCGCCGTTTTGCAGCTAAGAGTTTGGATATGGCAGAAATTTACGGGGAAGCTGCCGATGAGTAAATTCCATATATATATCAGGACTATTTTCGTTACCGCCCTGCTTTTTGCGGGCTGTTCCGACGAAAGCGGTCCGGTGATGATTGCATTGAAATTCAAGCCGGGCCAGTTATTGATCAGCGAAAGCGTCCGCAATTCCGATTTCAAGAAATATGTCGAGGATTCCCTGATAGAATCCTACCCGTGCACGGAATACGTCCAATTCACAGAAAAGACTCTTGATACTCTTCCCGGCGGCAAGGGACTTTTGCAATGGACCACGCAGATGTCCCGGCTTCAGCCCGACTCGCTCGATCCTAAAGTGACAGATACAGTCAGATGGTCAATGACCATCAACACAGTCCAGCACGCCGACGGTTACAATGAATTTTACTCGATAGCCGACAGTTCCCGCCTGTCTTTGATAGATTACTATAAGCGGTACCTGGAACAGATGTCGTTGATCCTGCCCGATGAACCGGTCGGGGTCGGGTACGAATGGGACCATACGTTTAAGGTCATATTGAAAAACGGTGAGATCAAGGACGCCTCCAACCACTATAAAATAGCTGGATTCGAAAAGAAAATGGGCTACGATTGCGCTGTCATCGACCGCGATGCGGTATTGATCCTGCCGCTTCAATACGTAACCCAGGATTCGTCTGCCACGCTTATACAGCTTACTCACGTGAAATTCAAAAGCCGGACATTCCTGGCTTACAAAGAAAGCGCCATAATTCACGATGAGTCGGATTTCGATGAAAAAACCGAGGGCACCTGGTACGAGCCCGGCAAGATTTCGCATTTCAGGACTGAATCGAAAGGAACCTCGGTCAGCAATATGACACGGCTAACCAGCCCCTGATACCCGTAATTTAATTTCCGAACAAGCTTTTTTATTGGCCGATCGTCCCCTTTATTCATAGATTTCACTTGTGTTTTCGAGAGTCGTTATAATTATCCTCGATGCCTGCGGAGTGGGCGAACTGCCCGATGCCGACCGATACGGCGACTCCGGCGCCGCCACCCTGCCGAATCTGGCTAAAGCGGCCGGCGGTCTGAAAATGCCGGTTTGCGCAGGTCTTGGCTTGGGGAATATCGTCCCGATAAAAGGTGTCTCCCCGACCGACGCTCCAAAAGCCTGCTTCGGTAAAATGGCGGAAATATCTCCCGGCAAAGATTCGACCTCGGGGCATTGGGAGATAGGCGGGGTCATTCTCGAAAGACCGTTTCCGATTTATCCCAACGGCTTCCCGCGTGATTTGGTTGAAGCCTTTGAAAAAAAGGCGGGAATAAAGACAATCGGCGACATCCCGGCCAGCGGAACTGAAATTATCAAAGAACTTGGGGAGAAACACCTCGAAACCGGAGCGCTGATTTTATATACATCGGCCGATTCGGTTTTTCAACTGGCGGCGCATGAAGATATAATCCCGGTCGAGCGTTTATATGAGATCTGTCAGGTGGCTCGTGAAATGCTGCAGGGTGAACACGGGGTTGGGCGGGTCATCGCCCGGCCATTTATCGGTGATCCCGGTAGTTTCACGAGGACCGCAAACCGCCGAGATTTTTCACTTGAACCTCCGGGAGAAACGTTTCTCGATAGATTGCGAAAGAAAAACATCCCAACCGTCAGTATCGGGAAAATTTATGATCTTTTTGCCGAACGGGGCATCTCGCGGGCGATTAAGACCAAAAACAACGCCGACGTTATGGAGAAGCTGACATCGGAATTGGATGTCACCACAAAAGGTCTTCATTTCGCCAATCTGGTCGATTTCGATATGCTCTGGGGACATCGCAACGACGTGCATTCTTTCGCCCGGGGTCTCGAAAACTTCGACAACTGGCTTGGCTCCTATCTTGAAAAATCAAAGGACAAAGACCTGTTGATCATCACCGCCGACCACGGTTGCGATCCGACCCTGACATACTCCACCGATCACACCCGCGAATATGTGCCGCTTCTGGCTTATACTAAAAACATAACGAGAGGTATATCGCTGGGGACACGAAAAACCTTTGCGGATATTGCGGGTACGATTGACGAAATCTTCGAACTTGGAGGTTATTTCAGACAAGAACAGGTTGGGATTACGCCCCGAAGCTTTTTAAAAGAGATTGTCCAATGTCTTTCATAGCCTTATAATGTTTTGTTGAACTTAGATTGACAGGGATATAAAATGACAGACCATTTATTCAACTATTTTGACCACGCGCAATTGCAATCCGACGCCGACGAGCGCGCCATACTGAAATGCTGCCGGGAAGCGATGGAGTTTAACTTCTACGGCATTGCTATTAATCCGTACTGGGTTCCCGTCGCCAAAAAGGAACTTGCCGGAACCGATGTCAAAATAATCGGAGTTTCAGGTTTTCCCCTGTCGGCCAGCACGACTAAGATCAAAGTCGCCGAAGCGGTCAAAGGCGTCGAGGATGGCGCTGATGAAATAGACATGGTTGCCAATATCGGCCTGCTTGTTTCCGGCGAAACCTCAAAAGCACTGGCTGAAATAGCCGAAGTCAGAAAAAACCTGCCGGATAATATTGTGCTTAAAGTTATAATCGAAACTCCCAAGCTGACTCCTGATCAGCAAATTGAGGCGACCAAATCGGTCATCGACGGCGGCGCTCAGTTTGTTAAAACGGCTACAGGATTTTTCGGCGGGGCGACGGTTGAAGTTGTTGAACGGTTAAAAAAGGCGGCCGGTGGACAGATCAAGGTCAAGGCGTCGGGTGGCATTAAAAGCCTCGCCGACGCCGAAGCGATGATCGTCGCCGGGGCCGACCGGCTGGGATCATCATCATCGGCGGTCATAATGAGAGAGTTTTTCAAAACGCAAAAGGTATGAAACAATCCGGGCAAGACGACAATAGCAAGCGACCGTATATCGGCGTCCTGTTCAAGTGCTGCCGGGTGTACTCCAGAATTTATCTAAATGCAAAAGGCGATGCTTTTGTTGGCTGGTGTCCCAAGTGTTCGACTAAAATGGAAGTTATGGTTTCACCGACCGGTTCCGACAGCCGGTTCTTCACGGCAGAATGATGGTATTTATTAAACCGAAAATAGTAGTGGTACCGCTGGGCGAGGTGGACTTCATGCTGGTCAACCGGCTTGCTACCAATATCGGGCAGGTTTTTAACCGATCCGTGGATATTTTGAAGGGCATGAAAGTCCCCGATGAAGCGTACAACGTCATCCGCAGCCAGCATTACGCCTCGATTATACTCCAAAAGCTGGAGCGAATCAAAGCCAACAGCAAGGAGCAGATAGTTGCGGTTTGTGAAGAAGATATTTACCTCCCTGATGAAGCGTACGTCCTCGCACACTACGATTCGGTTTCAGGCACGGCGGTCGTTTCGCTCAATAAAGTCCGTCAGGAATTTTACGGCTTGCCTGAAGACGAAACCAAAGTGTATGACCGTCTGTTCAAGCTGGCGGTACAGCAGGTGGCCCTGCTGAGCGAAATTGCCGGGTGCCGCAACGCGGTTTGTGTCAATCATTACAGCATGAACATGATGGATATCGACCATCGCGGCAGCAAATTGTGTGATATTTGTCGCCGTCAGTTGGGATCAAAATAAATAAAACACCATGAACCTCGAACAGATCCTCGAATCGTTTAAAAACGACCCGGCCATAGGCCGCAACATCTCGCACTGGTCGCATATTAAGGCGAAACCGGGGCAGTACGCCGACTATCCCGATTATATCGACCAACGATTGGTGGACCATTTCACGAAGGCCAGCATGCGGCAGCTGTACTCTCACCAGAGGTCTGCGGTCGATTCGGTGCACGACGGCAAAGACACCGTCATTGTCACACCAACCGCCTCCGGTAAGACGCTTTGCTACAATCTCCCCGTGCTGGACAGCATAATAAAAAACAAATCCACCCGCGCGCTGTACCTCTTCCCCACCAAGGCGCTTTCGCAGGACCAGCTGGCCGAGCTCACGGGCACCATTGACGACCTCGATATTGATATAAAGACCTATACGTTCGACGGTGACACGCCCCAGACTGCCCGGCGCTTGATTCGTTCGGCGGGGCATATCGTCGTTACCAATCCCGACATGCTCCACGCCGGAATTCTGCCGCATCATACCAAGTGGATCAAGCTGTTCGAAAATCTTAAGTACATCGTAATCGACGAGATCCATCATTACCGGGGCATTTTCGGTTCGCATCTGGCCAATCTGGTGCGGCGGCTGAAACGTATATGTGCCTTCTATGGCTCCGACCCGATTTTTATTATGTGCTCTGCGACCATCGCCAATCCCGATGAATTGGCCGAGAAAATTATCGGACGCAAGGTTAATCTTATAAACAACAACGGCGCTCCCACCGGCGAGAAACATTTTATTTTGTACAATCCACCGGTTATAAACCCGCAGCTGGGCATCCGCAAGTCGGCCCTAAACGAAGCCTGCACTCTGGCGCAGATGTTTATCTCCGAGCGCATCCAGACCATCGTCTTTGCGCACTATCGCCTGCAGGTGGAAATACTCCTGTCTTATCTTCGCGAAGCTTTTGCCGAGCCGTTCGGGAAAAATATCCGCGTGGCCGGGTATCGCGGCGGATATCTGCCAAATCAAAGGCGAGAAATCGAACGCGGCCTCAGACGCGGCGATATAACCGGCGTGGTTTCGACCAATGCGCTGGAACTGGGCATTGATATCGGGTCGCTCGATGTGTCGATCATTGTCGGCTACCCCGGCTCCATTTCATCTGTCTGGCAGCAGGCCGGACGCGCCGGACGGCGTTCCGGAGTTTCAGTAACAATTTTCATCGCCAACAGCTCGGCGATCAATCAATTTCTGGCCAAAAATCCGTCGTACGTACTGGAGAAAACTCCCGAAATGGGTATCATCGACCCGGATAATTTGATTATCAGCACCAATCATATCAAGTGCGCCAGCTTCGAGCTGCCGCTGCATGATGGCGAGAGCTTTCGCGCCGACGGCACCAATGAAATTCTTGACTATCTCGAAGACCAGAAAATCGTCCGCCACGCCGGTGACAAATTCCATTGGTCCTCGGAGATATATCCGGCCCAGCAGGTTTCGCTCAGGTCGGCGTCGCCCGAGAATTT
>CAZMWI010000159.1:0-7182 GCA_964569945.1 uncultured Ignavibacteriaceae bacterium | reverse complement strand
ATGAATTCGACGTAGTAATCACCCGGATTCAGGTCGGAGAACATATAGAAGCCGTCGGCGTCGGTCATGGTCGTAGCGATGAAATTGTCTTCGCAATCGTACAGATTGACCGTGACTCCTTCGACACCCGGCTCGCCTTCATCCTGAATGCCGTCGTTGTTAACGTCATTCCAGACATAATCACCTAAGGAAGCCGGTTCGATCACGATATCATCTATATCGAACTTGACCAGGGCCATTTTGAGCTGGCCATTGATGACGCCAGTGAAGAAGCTCGGGAGGGCGCCGTTGTTTACATCAGGATAAAGCATGCTGATGTAGGTATCATAAACAGATCCTTCGACACCGCGCTGTATGGTGTAACAATATGAAGAGCCGCCCAGATCATAACAAACGGTTAGTTTTGGACGGACATCGTTAGTGCCGAATTCACTTGAGTAAAAGCGGGTATAATCAGTTTCGCCCTGTTCCAGATAAAATCCGAAATTGTCGAAATCTCCGTTCAGCCAGCCGGCAACGGTGGTAGTGACGTCAACGTCATACCAAGACGGACCGTCGGCGAGGAACGAACCGATTACGGCAGCGTCAAAAGCACCACTAAAACTGTTATAAGTAACAGTCATTTCATCCCAGTCACTGGTGACGCGATGGACATTCACTGTTTGACCGTGAGTGTCAAAAGCGAAGACACTCAAAGTGGCCGATTCCAGAGTGGCACCTTCGGGAATGCTGATATTGGCAGCCAAACCCGGGGCATCCCAGGCAATCGGAGTACGATCCTGTGAGCAGCCGGAAATCATCATGAGAGCAGCCACTACCAGAAGCGTTACGCCAAATGTCTTGTACATAAGACCTCCTGAGTTGTTAAGGAGTTAAAGAGGTTAATAAACTAATTTTTAATGCCCAGTCAAATAGGACTAAAGATATCCATAAATGCAATTTTATTGCCAGTTTCTTAAGTAATACAAATTCGGAGTAAATTAGTTATTTAAATATAACAAAAAAGCGGGCTTACGCTTCAAAAAAATGTGTACTTATTAAAAAAAATATTATCTTATAATTAAACACTGCTTAGATTTAACTAAAATGTGAAAAACATTGCGGTTTAATTATTATGCAATGCAGTAAGACTGCAAATCTATTGGTAGAGGATAAAAGCTATGAAATTAATAAAAAACGCCTCGGAAGCGGTTAATGCCGGGATAATAAAACCGGGGAGTGTCATTTACACATCGGGCAATGCCGCTACGCCCCGCGAGCTACTCAAACAGTTGGCGGTCGATCTTGACATAAAACACGTCGCTCTTTACAGCGTCCTGCTTCTCGGCGAGGGACTGGAAGAGTTGTTCAGTCATCGCCGGTGCGAAGAATTGACTCACCGGGTCATATTCAACAGTCATCTTACCCGCGAAGCGGTCAATCATGGGCGCGCCAAATATCATCCTATGCATCTTTCGGAAATCCCGAGATATGCCCGACGGCCGGGAGGGCCCAACGTTGTGTTGTGTTCGGTGGCCGGTCCTGACAAGGGAGGCAATTATAGTCTGGGGACGACGGTCGAAGCGGTGCGCGCGGCGATCGAGTCGGCCCGCGAAAGAGGCGGGGTGGTTATCGCGGAGCGCAACGCCAAAATGCCGTTCGTGCTGGGTGTCACCGTCCCGGAATCGTGTATAGATTACCTTCTGGATACCGATTATCATCTGCCTTCCAGCCCGGTGCAAAATCCCGATCAGCGTGCGAAAAAAATCGCAGAGATTATTGCATCTATGTTCATAAGAGACGGTTCGGGGCATAAGCCCGGTTCGACGTTGCAGTACGGTATCGGTGAAGTGCCCGAAGCGGTGACCGAGGCCATTTTAAAAAGGGGCTACCGGGACCTCGGGATTCATACCGAGCTTTTTGCCGACGGCATGAGGCGGCTTATCGAAGCCGGTGCAGTGACCAACCGCTGGAAACAGGATATTAATTTTTCGATTTCGTCGATATTCCTGATGGAATCGCAGGAAGGCTACGATTGGCTCGATTACAACAGTTCGGTGCAAAGTCGTTCATCGCGGTACACCAACAGCGTTTTCAGTATCGCCGAACAACCGTGCATGGTGACAATCAACAGCGCCATCGGGGTCGATCTCCACGGTAACATCTGGGCCGACTCGCTCGATGCCCGCAAAGTATACAGCGGGGTAGGGGGGCAGGCGGATTTCATCAGAGGCGCGCAATATTCCGAGGACGGTGTCGCAATCATTGCCCTTAAGTCGACTACGAAAGACGGCAAATCGAAGATAGTCGATCGTTGTCCCGCCGGAATTACCACGACCGCGATTCCGGCTGATCAGGTGATAATCGTCACTGAAAACGGTGCTTTCGACCCGCGCAGGTTGAGCCTGGGCGAGCGGGCGGTCGGTATTGCCCATTTGGCTCGAGAGAATTATCGCGAAGAGCTTATGAATACGATAACGCACGATCCCGCGTTTCATAAGCCGAACTGGATCGTACATAAGGGCGTACCCGGATTTATTCCGTACGAAAAAGCGATCGAGTGTCAGGATCTATACGGTTAAAACGGGACATCTTTGTCCTTGTATTTCTCCTAAAGTTTTAGTATCTTAATAATACCACTCCGCAATTTATCTTTTTAAATAGAAAGGAATCAACTATGCTCGTCAGGACACTTTTGATGGAAAAGCAGCGTGATTTAATCACAATCGAGCCCGGCAAGCCGGTGGATTCGGCCATGGAAATTCTGATCGCCAATAATATTGGCTGTCTTCCGGTTATAGATGAATCCGGCAAACTCTCGGGCATTATCAGCGATAAGGATATTTTCAAAAAAATTTACGAGACCAAAGGTGAATACCATAATCTGCATGTAGAAGATGTTATGACAACGGCAGTGATTGTCGGATTGCCGGACGATGATGTCGCGTATATTGCAGGCGTCATGACCAAAAACTGGATTCGTCACGTTCCGATTTTGGAAGGTGAAAATCTGATTGGGCTGGTTTCTCTCAGGGATATTATCAGAGTTCAGGCTGAAAAGAAGGAAGTCGAAAACCGCTATATGAAGTTGTATCTTGAAGGGCTTCACACGCGGGATAAGTCGGCGGATTTTTAGGGCCCCAATAACCTAAATAATCGTATAAACATTCGCATAAAAAATAAAGCCCCTTGCTGGTACAAGAGGCTCTCAAGAGGTATGTGCACAGCCTTTATTCTGCCCTAGGCTGTATAATTTAAACCCAATATTCGGTTGGTTCGTTCCATTTTATCATAATTTTACAAGATTTTTTTAATTTCCCCATAAATCTTGACATAAATACTTTCGGCCCCTATTTTGTCCCCAACTTAAAAGCAAGGCAACAACTTATGAATATCAAATTCCTTGATTTGCAGGCGCAATATCGGAGTATCAAAGAAGAAATGGACCGGGCAATTCACGAGGTTTTGGATTCCTCGATGTACATTCTTGGTCCGGCGGTAGCGAATTTTGAAGAGAAATTCGCCGAGTATTGTTCCAGCAAGTTTGCGGTTGGTGTCAATTCGGGCACATCGGCGCTTTTAATGGCTTTAAAGGCGCTTCGGATCGGCCCCGGCGATGAAGTAATTACGACGGCCAATACGTTTATTGCGACGCTGGCGGCAATCGTGGAATCCGGCGCGACCCCGGTTTTGGTCGACGCCAACCCGGAAACCCGCCTGCTGGATATTGATCAGTTCGAAGCGGCGATCACCGACAAAACCAAAGGCGTTATTCCCGTCCATTTGTATGGTTTGATGCCCGACATGGGGCGGATAATGGACATTGCCGATAAACACGATATTTTTGTCGTCGAGGATGCCGCGCAGGCCCAGGGAGCAAAATTCAGGGGCCGGGTGGCCGGTTCGTTCGGTATTCTGGCGTGTTTTTCGTTTTATCCGGCCAAAAATCTCGGGGCTTATGGCGAGGCCGGGGCGGTCGTAACATCCGACCAGATGCTGGCCGAGCGGATTCGCAAGCTGCGGGATCAGGGTTCTGACCGTAAGTATTTTCATGATTACCTGGCTTATAACGAACGTATGGATGGTCTGCAGGGGGCCGTGCTGGGCGTAAAATTGAAATATCTGGATAGGTGGAATCGGGCGCGCAATGTCATAGCCGACAAATACCTGGATCTGCTATCAGGGCTATCGATCAAACTGCCGCCTCAGTTCGAAGAGAGATTTCAGATATATCATCAGTTTGCCATCGAATGCGACGAGCGTAATGAACTCCAGCAGTTTTTGTCCCGTCAGGGAGTGCCGACTATGATTCACTACCCGATTCCCATGCATCACCAAAAGGGGTATAAACGGGCCGGTCTGCCGGAATTGCATCTGCCGGTGACTGAAAAGTTGTCGGAGACGATTTTATCGCTTCCGTTGTATCCTGAACTTAAGGAAGAAGAAATCGAATATATAGTGCGACAGGTGAAGGGATTTTTCGGGAAATAAGATCCCGAACGGTCATGAATGTATCCAGACGATTGGAATGGCTGCTGCTTGCGGCGCTTGCAGCAATAGCTTTGTTTTTACGATGCTATTTTTTGTCAGCCGACCCGCCGGTGGACCTGTCTTACAGCACCGGGGTGCTGACCGACCCGGCTCAATATACATCATTTGCCCGTAATTTCGTTCTTTGGGGATCGTTTAATCCGCTGCACGATTATCGACTGGTTCTGTTTCTGAAGTCGCTGACGACGATTGTGTCGTTCCTCGTGTTCTCAGTGCTGGGAACCGGCTACCTGCAATCTAATATCGTCGCGCTTTTATTCTCGTTTCCGGCGATTATATTCATTTATTTCGCCGTAAGAAAGTTGTCCGGGAATCTGGCGGCCCTGTTTTTCATGGCATTATTGGCATTCGATTACAATCAAATCTTTTTCGGGCGATATCCATTTCTGGAAAACAGCCTGATTTTCGGTGTCTCGCTATCGTTTTTAATTCTGGTTTATTCCAAGAAACCGGCTCCGTCGGCACTGGCCGGAGTGATTTTGGGCGGGGGGATATTTTTCGGCAAAACTATTGGTATTATTTTCATGTTTCCGGTCGTCTGTTTCGGGCTGTTTGAATATTTTTTCAAGTACCGCTCTGATTTCAAGAGATTCATGCTGCGTCACGGCCTTTTCTGGGCCGGATTTTTGGTAGTGCTGGCTTTCTGGTATTTTTACAGTTACCGCCCGATGGCCAATTCGGTCGAGGGGTATCTTGAAGAACAGGCGCTGGGATTATATGGCGCACCGGACGGTCTCAAGTCGATTTGGTTTTTCCTTTATAAGTATGCCACGTTCGGGGCAACCAGCAAGCTGTTTCAAAGAATGCCGGTGGCGGCGCTTCTGGCGTGGTTTTTTATCGCCCTGTTTTTCAAAAAGGCCGTCACCAAATCCGGATGGGAAAAAAACCTATCGGGGTGGGCTCCGGGGCTGATTTTTCTGATCGCTTGGATTATAGCGGCGTATGGATCCCTAATGATCTGGAATTACCGCCCGTTGAGATATCAAACTTTGGTAATTTATCCGGCTTATGCTCTGGCGGGGGTGGCGCTGTCTCAACTCTGGAACGCGCGAGGACGACTATTTAAAGATTATATCTCTCCGATATATGCCCCCGCATTGTATTTTTTACTTCTTCCTCCAGTATTTCAATTAATATCATTTTCCTACCGTGGTTCGGTCAATACGAGTACTTTTTATGACTTCGAAGCGGCGATGTTCGTAGTCTCGGCTTTGATCGCGGCGGCCGTATTTTCAATACATCTGGTTTATAAGAGAGGACTGGCCCTGCCCGGCAGGGGCATTCTTGCGGGAGTCGCAATCGTTTTCCTCGGGGTCGGGATCATCCCCAACCTCTTGCATTATGTCCGGTGGACCGGAGAAGCCTCGTTTACCTCGGAAGCGGCCGCCAAAGACCTTGCAACTATAGTATCGCCGGAGGCGGTTCTGTCGGGGCCATACGCCGCCCGCCTGACTCAGGATAATAGATTGCTTAATCTGATTCATATGTTTGGCGTCGCCAGTGTCGATACCGCCTTTTTCAGAAGATATCCCGTAACTCATCTGCTGGTCGATAAACCCAATTATGAAGCCGCCTTAAAGCAATACCCCGAAATCATGAAGAAGGCCTCATTGGTAACCGAATACAGGATTACTTCACGAATGATACTGGTGTATAGGATTGCCGGGTTAACCGGGAACATACAGGCCGATAATTACATTTTTTCTGATTATGAGAAGTCCCGCTATTATCTTTCCAAAGGCGTTATGGATTCTTCGGATTTCTATATGCGCCGGTATCTCGGCAATTGTCCTGAAAATCTTTCCGGCAATCTGACTTATGGCGCGGCCCAGTTCGAAAGGGGAAATATGAACGAGGCGGGCAAATATTACAACCGGGCACTAAATTTCTCACCGACGGATTTTCACTTGCGATATAAGTTGGGCGAATTTTATATTAAGATGTATGAAATTACAAGTGATTCCGGATATTTTGAAAAGGCCCAAAGGCAGTTCGATCTGGCCGAAAAATATAATAATACATCGGTGATGCTTAAAAATATTATTTCCAAACTCATGAGCACAAAGGATACCCTGAGCATTGAATAAAATTATCTCAGTGATAGTTCCGGCCTTCAACGAGGAAGGTAATATAGACGAATTTTGCCGGCTTTTTGGTGAAATGACCCAAAGAGAAAGCAATCAGTATGAGCTGATTTATATCGACGACGGCTCTACCGACGGCACATTCGAGAAGATCAGAACGGCGTCCAAGATATATCCGTTTATAAAATATGCCCGGCATCCCTTCAACCGTGGTCTGACGCGCGCTCTTGAAACCGGATTTTCAATCGCCACGGGTGAAATTTACGTCTTTTACCCGGCCGATCTTCAATATTTGCCGGAAGATATCCCGGCCCTGGTGCAGCCGATTCTGGACGGGGCCGACGTGTCTACCGGATGGAAGCAGGGGAAGTACAACAAACGTTTCGTTTCGACCATATATAATTATCTTTCCCGCAGAATATTCGGGCTGAAAGTACACGATTTGAATTCGGTCAAGGCTTTCAAGGCCGAAGTTATAAAAGATATCTTTATGCGCCGCGACTGGCACCGCTATCTGGTCGTACTGGCGGCGGATAAAGGCCATTCGATAGCCGAGGTCAAAATCCCC
>CAZMWI010000158.1:0-7299 GCA_964569945.1 uncultured Ignavibacteriaceae bacterium | reverse complement strand
TCGGCCTTTTTGCGTTGCCGGTTGCCCTTGCCGTGGATTTTCAGGCAGCGGTCAATCCGGAATAATATGAGCGATAAAATAAAAATCAAGCGAGCCCTTGTATCGGTATCCGACAAAACCGGTCTGCCCGAACTCGCTAAGGCTTTGAGTGATTCCGGGGTAGAGATTATCTCCACCGGTGGTACCTTGGCCGCGATCAAGAAATCCGGAGTGCAGGCGATATCGGTGTCGACTTTCACCGGGGCGCCGGAAATTCTTGGCGGACGGGTCAAGACTCTTCATCCGAAAGTCCACGCGGGGATATTGGCCCGTCGCGGCAACGAATCCGACGATGCCGAACTGGCTCACCACGAATACAAATTGATCGATATGGTCGTCGTGAATCTATATCCTTTCGAGCAGACTATGGCTAATCCCGAGTCTACCGAGGAAGACATAATCGAAAATATCGACATCGGCGGTCCGACTATGGTCCGGGCATCGGCGAAGAATTTCGATGGTGTCGCGGTGGTTACGAGTCCGTCGGATTATGCCTATATAATAGAGGAAATGAAACAAAACGACGGCTGTCTGACCCTCTCGACTCGTAAGATGCTGGCCGGGAAGGCGTTTGCGATGACGCACCGTTATGATGCAGCTATTGCCCGCTATTTTGTATCGGCCGGGGAGGCAAAAATCGAATCCGATATGCCGCAGTCTCTTGAATTTTCATATACGATCAAATCCGGGATGCGTTATGGCGAGAACCCGCACCAGAAGGCCGCCTTTTACGCTGATAATTCTTACACTGGGCCGACTCTGTCAAAAGCCCAGGTCTTGGCCGGCAAGGAGCTGTCGTTCAACAATATATCGGATCTGGACGCCTGTTTGGACATGATTCTCGACTTCAAAGAGCCATTCGCCTGTGTTATCAAGCACGCCAACCCATGCGGGGCAGCGACCGGAGCGACGATCGCCGATGCCTACCGCGATGCCCTCGCATCTGATCCGCTCTCCGCATTCGGGTCGATTATTGGGCTGAACCGACCGGTCGATATGGACTGCGCTAAGCTATTGCATGAGACTCATTTTGTGGAGTGCATTCTGGCTCCTGAGTACGATCCCGAAGCCCTGGAAATGATGAAAAAGAAAAAGGCCCGTCGCCTGCTGGCGCTCCCGGATATTTTAAAAGGTCGTCTTGATCAGGAAATGGTGGCCAAGTTCGTGCACGGTGGGCTGTTATATCAATCGGCCGACTATCACGAAATCTCGCGCGAAGATTTGAAAGTCGTCACGGAAAAACAGCCGACCGAAGAAGAGATAGAGTCGATGCTTTTTGCTTGGAAGATGGTCAAGCATGTCAAATCGAATGCGATTTTGATTGCCAAGGGCAATGCCACGGTCGGAATCGGCATGGGTCAAACCTCGCGGGTCGATGCCTCGGAGCTGGCCGCCAAACGCGCCGGTGATCGTGCCAAAGGGGCGGTGCTGGCGTCGGATGCTTTCTTCCCGATGCCCGACGGAGTCGAGGTGGCGACGCGTGCGGGCGTGACGGCCATAATCCAGCCGGGCGGATCAAAGGGCGATCAGGATGCCATCGACGCCGCCAATAAAGCCGGTGTTTCGATGGTCTTTACGGGGATTAGGCATTTTAAACACTAATTTTGCGGCCGAAGTGCAAAAGGACTTGCTCTCTTTTTAATTTGCCATTAGATTGATTAAAACGGAATTATAGAGGATACAATGGGCGACAGACTTCTCGAAATTGTAGTTCAAATAATGGCCCATATTCGTGACACGCAAGGGCAAGTGGAGTCATTTGACGATATTTCCGCCGACCTGCGCAGTCAGGGATTTACAGATTCTGAAATAAGTTATGCCTATTCCTGGGTAATCGATCATATACAATCCGAAGTTCAACCGCTGGTTGAAATGATGAAGCCGGGCGACTCGATCCGTGTCCTGTCGCTCAAAGAGCGTCAGCACTTTTCGACGAAAGCTTATGGCTACCTTTTGCAATTGCAATTTTTGGGTATATTGAACGAATCGGAAATGGAGATGATCCTGGAACGGGGCTGTGTCGTCGGAGCCGCACCGATTGACCTCAGACAGATCAAACTTATAGTCGGCGCGGTAATATTCAGAGAACTGGGCATCCCGGATTCGCTCAAACAACCGGCCTATCTATTTGCCGACGACGACGGCTATTTGCATTAAACCATAAAACCTTCCGGCTTAGTGAATGCTTAAGGGCAAAAAGATAACTATTGGTCTTACCGGCGGTATTGCGGCTTATAAAACTCCCATTCTGATTCGCTTGCTTAAAAAGGCCGCGGCCGACGTCCGCGCGATCATGACGACCAATTCGGCTAAATTCATCACCCCCCTGACAATCGAAACTGTCTGTCAGAATCCCGTAGCATCGGATATGTTTCCCGAGGATCGGTATGTCGGGACGCATCATATAGACATGGCCGAATGGCCGGATTTGATCGTGATTGCGCCCGCGACCGCGAATTTTATCGCCAAGACGGCGTCAGGCCTTTGCGATGATCTTCTTTCGACGGTGATCTGTGCCACGAAGGCACCGGTCATGATTGCCCCCGCCATGAATACGAATATGTATTTAAATCTCGTCACGCAGGGCAATATTGATAAGCTCAAAAGCCTCGGATATCTGTTTATCAAACCCGGTGAGGGAGAGTTGGCGTGCGAGACGGTCGGTGTGGGCCGCATGGCCGAACCGGAAGAAATATTCGAAGCGATCAAATCGTTCTTTCAAAAAAAAAAGTCTCTAAAAAATAAAAATGTCGTTGTGACCGCCGGACCGTGCCGCGAGGCGATTGATCCCGTGCGCTATATCTCTAATCATTCGTCGGGGAAGATGGGATATGCTCTGGCTGAAGCGGCATTCGAGAGCGGGGCCGATGTCACATTAATCTCGGGACCGACGTCGCTGACCAAACCCCCGATGATGCGATTTGAATCCGTCGAAACCACGGAGCAGATGCAAAGGGCGGTTGCTAAGCATTTTGCAAAGGCGGATATTTTAATTATGGCCGCCGCTCCCTCTGATTTCACGGTTCTAAAGCCTGCAAAAAACAAGATTAAGAAATCAAATTCCCGTTTAAAGCTTGAATTGAGTCCGTCAGTTGATATATTGAAGTCCTTAAAGAAAAAAGTTAAACAGAAGATAATCGGGTTCGCGCTGGAGACCGAGGATGGACCCAAGAACGCCCGCGCCAAACTTAAGGACAAGAACCTCGACATGATTGTCTTAAACAGCCTTGAGGATATCGACCCGTTCGGCAACGAAGCCAATGTTGCGACTCTGATCGGTAAGAGAGGCCGGGCCGAAAGCCTGCCGCGCATGTCCAAGACGGAACTGGCGCGAATCATAATCGAACGGATTTCAAAGTTATGAAATTGTTGTCCGGCCAGATCGACGGCCCCATGCTTACGCTTTTGCGGCGGGCGGTCAAATGCCAGATGGAACTGGGCGAGTCGGATTTAACCCTCGACACGAATAATATAATTATGCTTAAAAAGAATCTCCCTGCTTCAAACGGCAAGAAAAACAAATATCGCTCTTTAGGGGGCCACGAAAAGGCCATTTGTGAATGCCAGCTTTGCCCGCTTGGGGCAACCCGGACCAATTTCGTCTATGGGGTCGGTAATCCCAAAGCCGACGTGATGTTTATCGGCGAGGCGCCGGGACGCGATGAAGACCTCAAAGGCGAACCGTTCGTGGGGCGGGCCGGACAGCTTCTGGACAAAATTCTCGCGGCGATAGATTTCAAGCGCGAGGATGTCTATATCGCGAATATTTTGAAATGCCGTCCGCCGAACAATCGCGACCCGCAGCCGGATGAAATGCAAAAGTGTATGCCGTATCTGATGGAACAGATTCGCATGATAAAGCCGAAAATTATTTGTGCGCTCGGGAGAATCTCGGCCCAGGCGCTTCTTGAGACAAGCACGCCGCTCGGTAAGCTGCGCCGTCAATGGCACGACTTCCACGGCATACCGTTTATTGTGACGTACCATCCGGCGGCCCTGTTGCGTTTCGCCAACTACAAGCGCGATACGTGGGAAGACGTGCAGATGCTGCGCGCGAAGTACGATGAATTAGTCTCCGGAGCGGTCAATGCCGGTTAGGATGGAAAAAGACAAGGTTGTAACTCGTCACGAGCCGCCTCAGTCGATCGATGCCGAACAAGCCGTCCTTGGTTCTATTTTAAAAGACGCCGAATCGATTAGCGCCGTCATCGAGTACCTTGACACATATGAATATTTCTACGCCAAAAAGCACCAGAGTATATTTCAGGCGATATTGCGGCTTTATGAAAAAGGGGAGCCGTGCGATATAACGACGGTCGCCGATGAACTAACCAAACTCGATCAGTTGGACAAAATCGGGGGAAGATCGTATTTAATCGAACTGGTCGACGCGGTCGTTACGTCGGCCAATGTAATATCGTACGCCAATATCGTCCTCGAAAAAGCGACCCTGCGCAGCCTGATAAATGCGACAGGCGAGATTTCGAAAAACTGTTATGCCATGGAGCATGACGTCGGCGAGATTCTCGACCGGGCCGAGCAAAGCATTTTTGCCATTTCAGAAAGCCGTCTACGCCAGGGCTTCCGCTCGCTGGGGGAACTGATACCTCATACCTTCGATCAGATCGAAAGATTTCAGGAAACCAAAGGAGGGCTGGCGGGTCTTGAGACGGGCTTTACCAAGCTCGATGAAATCACGGCCGGACTGCACGGCGGCGATTTCATTGTGATTGCCGGACGTCCATCGATGGGCAAGACGGCGTTCTCACTGAATATCGCGGAACATATAGCGATCGAAAAGAAAGTCGGTGTCGGCGTCTTCTCGATTGAAATGTCAAAAGAGCAGCTGGCACTAAGGCTGCTTTGCGGACGGGCCCGCATAAGCCAGCACCTGCTTCGTACCAACCGTCTCCGTGACGCCGACTGGCAGAGGCTGTCAATCGCCGGGGACCCGCTTCGCGAGGCCGAAATATATATCGACGATTCTCCGACCCTGACCACTCTCGAAATGAGGGCCAAAGCGCGACGACTCAAAGCTCAGCACAATATCGGGCTGGTTGTCGTGGACTATATACAACTTATCAATGCGTCCGGCTGGGCGGAGAACCGTCAGCAGGAAATGGCGATGATCTCGCGGTCGATCAAAGGACTGGCCAAAGAACTCAACATTCCGGTCGTAGCTTGCTCACAGCTGTCGCGCATGGTGGAGACACGCGGAGGGGATAAACGTCCGCAACTTTCGGATCTACGCGAATCGGGAGCCATCGAGCAGGACGCCGATGTCGTTATGTTCGTCTACCGGCCGGAGTTTTATTTTTCTCATCTGGACAAAGACGATCCCAAGCGCATGGAAGTCGAGGGCCGGGCGGAGATTATCGTAGCCAAGCAGCGTAACGGTCCGACCGGGAAAGTCGATCTGGCTTTCGTCAAGGAATTTGCACGGTTCGAAAATCTGGCGCACCAGTACATGGAAAAAGGCCCGGATTCACCTTTTTAGGGATGAATTAATATCGTATCATGGCAAACGGAATTAGCCTGATTGGCCGACGAGCCATAAGTTTTATCGAGCGGCTCGGAAGCACATTCATATTACTCGCTAAGGTCTTTTATTATTTCAAAGCCATTCCGCGCTCGCTGGGGTTGATTGTCGATCAGCTGTTCATGATCGGCAACAAATCGTTCCCGTTGGTGACGATCACGTCGGTATTTGTCGGAGCCGTATCCGCCTGGCAGGCGGCGTACCAGTTTAAATTTATCGGTGCCCCGTTAAGATATCTCGGGGCCGCGGTCGGTAAAGCGGTTGTGATCGAGCTGGCGCCGGTGCTGACGGCTCTGGTGGTCGGCGGTCGGGTCGCGGCGGGTATCGCCGCCGAAGTGGGGACGATGCGCGTGACCGAACAGATCGACGCGCTCGATTCGATGGGTATCTCACCGGCGCGCTATCTCATTATGCCGCGAGTACTGTCGTGTATGATTATGCTTCCGGTTCTGACCATGATCGCAAACTTCGTCTCGATCATGGGAGCGTTGATCGTATCGGTACTGTTTGTCGATATGTCACACGAAACATTTTTGAACGGCGTCAAATATTCGTTTTCGATGTCGGACCTGTTTGCCGGGATGATCAAGTCGCTGGTGTTCGGGACGATTATTGGAATCGTAGGTTGCCGCGAGGGATTTTTCACCGGCGGCGGCGCCCGGGGAGTGGGACGGTCCACGACCGAGGCGGTCGTCATCTCGGCCGTTATGATTCTTGTTGCCGACTATATTATCGCCACCATCTTGTTTAGAGTATGAACCAGGAAACGATCATACATATCGAAGGCCTGCGCAAATCGTTCGGGGAACTACAGGTGTTGCGCGGGGTCAACCTTAACATAGTGCGCGGCGAATCTCTCGTAATCATCGGTCGTTCGGGCTGCGGAAAGTCGGTGCTTTTAAAGCATATTAACGGCCTTATATCCGCCGACGCCGGTAGCGTTGAAGTTTTCGGCGAAACCTGGGGAGATATAAAGGGCAAGCGTATCGCCGAAGTTCGCAAGAAAATCGGGATGCTGTTCCAGTCGGCAGCCTTGCTGGATTCGCTAACCGTTGAGGATAATGTCGGCCTGGGTTTAAGAGAAAGCTTCGGAATTCCTGATAAAGAAATCGGAGCGATAGTCAACGAAAAGCTCGAAATGGTCGGCATGAGCGGAACCAACGATTTGTATCCATCGAGCCTGTCCGGCGGGATGCGCAAGCGAGTCGGGCTGGCTCGGGCTATCGCGACCAACCCCGATATTGTCCTGTACGATGAACCGACCACCGGTCTTGATCCGATTACGGCCGATATGATCAACGATCTGATTCTTGAATTGCACGATAAGCTTGATATTACGTCGATTTCGGTAACGCACGACATGATCGCGGCGTATAAAACGGCTCAACGCATGGTTATGTTGTACGACGGCGTCATCGAGTACGAGGGGACGCCCGATCAGATTAAAAATTCCGGCAATGCCATTGTCGATCAGTTTATCAACGGCCGAGCCGACGGGCCGATCCGGGTCGGATAGTTTTCATGGAAAAGAAAATCAAGACAGTTTTCGTTTGTACCAATTGCGGGGCGATGTACCCCCGCTGGCAGGGGCAGTGTACCCAATGCCAGGAGTGGAACAGTCTGACTGAAGAGCGAGTTGTGTCGAAAAAATCATCGGTTTCGAGAACGACTGGCATTCGTTCGATAAAGCTGTCTGAAATCGACGACAACCGCTTGATCGG
>CAZMWI010000157.1:0-7488 GCA_964569945.1 uncultured Ignavibacteriaceae bacterium | reverse complement strand
CGACATCTTCTTACCCTCTTTGTCGAGGATCAGCTCCATGACAATGACATTCTTGAAAGCCGGTTTATCGAAAAGCATCGTTGATATCGCCAGCAGGGAATAGAACCAGCCCCGGGTCTGATCAATGGCCTCCGATATAAAATCGGCCGGGTACTTTTGCTCGAAAACCTCTTTATTCTCAAAAGGATAGTGCCACTGGGCGTACGGCATCGAACCGGAATCGAACCAGGTGTCAATCACTTCCGGAACACGATTCATCTCTTCACCGCACTTTTCACATTTGAGCTTAATTCCATCGACCGTCGGCTTGTGGAGGTCAAGGTCGCCCAAGGGAACATTCAACCCGTCTTTTCGAAGCTGCTCAATTGACCCGACCGCCGCCAGATGCCCGCATTCGGAGCACTCCCAGATCGGCAGTGGCGTGCCCCAGAACCGCTCGCGGGACAAAGCCCAATCGACATTATTCTCTAACCAGTCGAGCATTCGGCCGGTGCGGATTTCATCCGGCTGCCAGCGCGTAATATTGCTGTTCTTGATCAGTTGTTCTTTGAACTGGGTCGTTTTGATATACCAACAGTGCCGCGCTATATATATAAGCGGCGTGTCACAGCGCCAACAGAACGGGTAGTTGTGCGCATAAAGCTCTTTTTTATAAAGCCGTCCGCTGATTTTGAGGTCCTTGATAATTTCCGGGTCGGCCTTTTTCATGAACATACCGGCGTATTTCCCGGCGAAATCCTCGAAATGCCCGTCGGCCTGGACGGCTTGTAAAACCGGCAAACCGTACTTCTGCCCGACAATATAGTCATCGGCACCGTACCCCGGAGCGACGTGCACGATACCGGTGCCGTCTTCGAGTGTTACGAAATCGGCATTGATGACATAGTAAGCTTCATCGGCGCGGTCGGCAAAGGTATCGAACATCGGAATATATTTGCGTTTATGAAATTCCGTCCCCTTTTTTGTTTCGATTATTTTATAGTCTTCACCGAGCACCTTATCCAGCAGCGCTTGGGCCAGTACCAGCTTTTCGCCGTTGTGTTCGACCAGGGCATAATCGGCCTTGGCCTGCATGGCAATCGCGGCGTTCGATGGCAGCGTCCACGGGGTGGTCGTCCATATCACGTAATAGAAATCATCGTCGGCCGCCTTAACTTTGACAAACACCGACGGATCATTGACCTCTTGATATCCCTGTGCGACTTCATGGCTCGATACCGCCGTCTCGCACCGGGGACAAAACGCTACCGTCTTGTGACCTTTATAGATCAGGTCGCGATCGAAGAAATTCTTGAGTATGTTCCAGACCGATTCGATATAGTCATTGGTCAGCGTGATATAGGCATCACCCAAATCGATCCAGTAACCAAGCTTGCGGGTGATATCGTTCCAGTCATTTATATATTTAAAAACCGATTCGCGGCATTTCTTGTTGAACTCCGCGACCCCGTACTCGACAATCTTCTCCTTGGAATCCAGCCCTAACTGCTTTTCGACTTCGATTTCCACCGGAAGTCCGTGCGTATCCCAACCGGCTTTGCGGTCGACCCGGAATCCCTGCATCGTCTTGTAGCGGCAGATGAGGTCTTTGATCGTCCGGGCAATAGCATGATGCACTCCCGGACGCCCGTTGGCGGTTGGCGGTCCTTCGTAGAACACGAACTGCGGCCGTTCGGCGACCAGCGCATTTAATTTTTCGAAAACCTTATTCTCTTCCCAGAATTCCAGTATCCGGGCTTCCAGCTGCGGAGTCACGATGTCTTTAAATTGTCCGAATTTCATATCTTCAAAACCGCCGTTTATTTTTCTTTAGCCAACTAATTTAGTCAGGCCTTCTGTAAATGTAAAGTCAAAACTCGCCGGAGCTTCCCCGTAGTAGTTTATTATTGACTTGTATATCGGCACGACGCTTAATATTCGCATGGCAACAATGCGTCGTCAATCGGCCGTCGTAATTATCTTTACGATTATTCTCATTGTCGTCGTTAATCTGGCCTGGTGGTTGATGTATCAAAAAACCGAGAAAAGCTATGAAACGCAGCTTTCCCGCCGTCTGACCGCGGTGGCCTCGCTGGGAGCCGACCAACTCCGGCCGGACCTGATCCAGTCTTTGGGCGGCGGCAGTCTGGCCGCTTATGATACCGTCCTGCAGGTTTTGGACGAAATCCGGCAGGTCGACTCTCTGTCGGAAGTGTTCATCCTCGGACCCGATTATAACTATCTGGCGACCACCCAGCTGACGGGGGATTCGGTGTATTATCTTCAGGCGCTCAACGGCGAATATATCGATTCCGTCCTTCTGGGCGGAACCTTCGGTTCGCCTTTGGTCAGTCGGTCGTACAAGGTTGGCGATATATTTCTCAAGTCAGCTTTCGCGCCGCTCTACGATACTTCGGGATTTACATCGGCCGTGCTCGGCCTCGAGGCCGACCTCGACTATACCGATAATTTGAACCAGCTTAAAAAGAACCTGATCTTTTCCTCGGGGCTCTCGATCGGGGCCGGGATACTGTTCGGAATTTTATTCTTCGTGGTGCAGCGGCGCCTCGCCAACACCGAGCGTAGCCTCCTTCGGTCACAGGCTCAAGCGAACTTGGGGCGGATGGTGGCAGTCGTCTCGCACGAGCTGAAAAACCCCCTGATGATTATCCGGGCCGCCGCCGAGCGACTTATGAAAACTGGCGAGAATTCCGGCGATACTCCTGAAACCGGTTTTATTCTGGATGAAGTCGACCGGCTAAATGAAATCGTGACCGGATATCTCGATTTCGCCTCCGGCCGGAAACCGCTGGTTAAGCAAACCATCGACCTGACAGAAACCGTCAGACGCCTCGCCAATCAATTTGGTCCCGGCTTTAAAAAGGACGGCATTTCATTAAGTCTGGATATTGGTGACAATAAGCACGAGGTAGAGGCCGACCCCATTGCGGTAAGGCAAATAGTCATCAACCTTCTGCTTAACGCCGCCGATGCCTCAAAAAAGGCGGCCAATCCGGAAATAAAAGTGTTCATAGCTGAGGGAAATGACCGGAATATTGTTACCGTCAGGGATAATGGCCCCGGTATTGAACCCGATAAAAGAAAGACCGTCTTTGAACCGTTTTATACAACTTCGCCCACCGGATCGGGGCTGGGATTATATCTATCAAAAAAACTGGCCGAAGGTATGGGTGGAAGTATCAGTTTCGACAGCCGACCGGGCGGACCGACATCCTTCAATCTGAACCTGAATAAACCGAGGAGCTAAGAACCGATGGCCAATATATTGATTATAGATGATGAGCCGAAAATGGGATACTTGGTGGAAAAATCTCTAACCGACGAGGGCTTTTCCGCCAAAGCTGTTAGTGATCCGTCGGAAGGGTTAGAACTTATCAAAAAACGATCCTTTGATATCGTCATAACCGACCTATCTATGCCCGAAGTTTCGGGGCTCGAAATCCTGGAAGCGGCGAAGAAGAAGGGTGACGTCGACGTGGTGATTATGACCGCCTATGGCACTGTCGCGACCGCAGTCGAAGCCATGAAAAAGGGTGCCGCCGATTATATTCTGAAACCGTTTTCGATGGACCTTCTGATAGCACTCTGCCGCAAGCTGTCCGACCGCCAGAAACTGGAAGCCCTCTCCGGCATGCTGAGCCACGACATCCGGGAAATTTCCTCCGACCGGTTTATCGGTGATTCCCCGGCGGCAAAGAAGCTTTTGGACCTCATTTCCAAAGTCGCCCCGACCGATACAACCGTTCTTTTGACCGGCAAATCGGGGACCGGGAAGGAACTGGCCGCAAATCTGATTCACGAAAACTCCCGACGAAACGGCAAACCGTATATTGCGGTCAACTGCGCCGCTCTCACGGAAACACTTCTTGAGTCGGAACTATTCGGCCACGAAAAAGGCTCGTTCACCGGGGCGGTCGCCAGAAAACGGGGGAGATTCGAGTTGGCCGACGGTGGCACCATATTCCTCGACGAAATCGGCGAGATGTCACCGTCGCTTCAGGCCAAGCTGCTGCGGGTGCTCGAAGAAAAACAATTCGTCCGGGTGGGGGGTGTCGACTCGGTCAAAACCGACGTGCGCGTCATCGCCGCCACCAACCGCAACCTGAAAGAGGAAATCAAACAGAACAATTTCCGCGAAGACCTCTTTTTCCGGCTCAACGTCTTTCCGATCGAGATGCCGTCGCTGGCCAGGCGCCGCGAAGATATCGGAACACTCGCCGCATACTTTCTGGAAAAACAGGGCTACCAATATCCTGCCTTAAACGATGAGGTGATCACTATGCTCGCCGGTTATAGCTGGCCGGGCAATATCAGAGAGCTGAAAAACATCCTTGAGCGGGCGCTGATTCTGGCCGGGGGAGAGCCTATCGAACCGGAGCATATAGGCATCGACGATGAAACCGAAATGGCGCCGCTCGATGCACCGGGCAATTCCGGTCTGGAATCGGCCGAGAAACAGATGATTCTTGACGCCCTTCAAAAATCGGGCGGCAACAAGACTGAGGCGGCCAAGCTGCTCAAAATCACCCGGCGGAGGCTGTATTCACGGATGAAATACCATGGAATTACATGAGCCGTCCGGTTCAAAGTGTACCGTAGGGTACTAAGAGTTATAACCGGGGCTAATGTGCCATTGCGTAATACTATAAAAAACAACACCTTACGGGTTCTTGTCCGATTGGCATACGGTTTGAATATATCTTCTTTGGGTTAACAAAGGAGAGGAATAATGAATAGATCAAGAAAATTTATAATAACGCTTTTGGCGGCCGCAATCCTACTGCCCGCGGTGCTTTCGGCTCAGAGTATGGACGCCGCCCGGGCGCGTCTGAAAGGCGAATACGACCGTAGTCAGGAAGTGATCGAACGGGCACGGAATGTCATCGCCGAAGCCTCGCAGTACCGCCAGTATCAAATTGTCAATATTTCGGTCGGATTGGCTCAGAAGGTTTTAAACAACGCCGAACAGATGCAGAACAGTGCCCGCGACGGCCTCAATTCCGATGCTGCCGTTGTCATTGGTGCCAGCCTCAAACTCACTCAGCAGGCCCGTGACAAGGCCTGGCGCGCGATAAATATTATCAAAGAAGCCAGAGATCGTCTGAACAGCCAGACCGAAGAAAACGAAAATATCGTCCAGCGCCAGCTTGAAAAAACCGACCAACTGGCAGCTCGTCTTGAAGCCAATATGGGGGCCGACTCGCCTCGCCGCTTGTCGGAGATGTTTGACAGCGCGCGTGATAATCAGCGCCGGGCCTGGGAGCTTTACTATAAAAAACAGCTTCGCCCTGCCCTCAGGCTGTCCCTGCAGGCGGAAAAGTCGCTGAACAAACTGACGGAATTGGTAAAAGCCGGCCAAGGCAACGGTCAACGCTTGGAAAACCAGCTGCGTCTTCTGGAACAGCAGATGGAACAGGCGCGCCTGATGGCCGCTGAATGTTCATCTCCCGAAGCGGCCCAGATCATGGCCCGCCTGGAAGAATCTTATCGCAACTGCCGTCAACTCGCCGCCGAGAACGCGCCCGGCCGGTTCGAACAGAATATGAAACAGGCCCGCCAGATGTATCGCCGTCTCAGCGAACTGTGCTCCGGCGAGAATGAACTCCAGACCAAGATTCACCAGATGAAAGCCGAACTGGAGCGCCTTCGGGATATGGCTGGAACGACCGACGGTGTAGCCGCCGGGCTGCTTGATTCTGCCGCCGAACATATCAGCGAGGCCGAACGCCTTTGCGCCAGCAACCAGTCCGATGCCTGTGCCGGACACATTAAGGCCGCCCAGATGAGCCTCAGAAAGGCCAAGGAGCTCCTGGGAAAATAAGACTTGAAAAGATTAATATCCAGCATCCTGATTTCGATCGCCGCAACGATTTTATTAGCCGGAGTTGCCCAAACCCGTGACTCCGGCGATTTTTCAATTCGCGCCGGGCTCGGCTACGATTTCATATCACAGGAATATTTCTATGATTCGCTGCGATACGATGGGATCGTCGATTCGGTCAGCCTTAGCCTGCTCAAGCGAGAGTACCTCGACGACAAAAAGGGCCTCATTTATCTCAAATATGCCCCCGGCAATTATGCTAATAATTCAGCCGAAATAGGGTGGGAGCAAACACCAGAAAAATTCCGCGCCGTCGGATGGGGCAGATTAAAAACCGGCAACGACACGCTGGCCTTTCTGGCCGACACCCGGCTGGAGATAAAAAAACGCTACGACGGCACTGCCGAGCCCGGCGAGGATCTGAGCGTCGTCTTTGGCCGAGTTGGGCTGAACGCAAAGCTTTCGGACGCCGTCCGGACTCAGGTTTCTACTTATCTGGAAAAAGTCACTTTCGATTCGCTGGAAAGCTATATTTACAATTATCATAGAATCGGCGGCAAGGTGGACTTTTCCTGGTTCACGCCCAACTTTGACAACATCTATGCCTCAATCGGCCTCGAATCCCGCACCGTGCCCGATTCGTCGTATCTGGACTATAAAATGGTCCGAGGCGGCGCGGGCTATATGGGGTCGTTCTTCGGCGGCCAGTTGAACGCCGAGGCGGCGCTGGAATATAAAAATTATGCCTCGCCGGAGGACCAGAACGACTATTTGTATCTTTCGGCTTCCATCCTTCAAAGACAGCCGGTGGCCGAAAATTTCAATATTCTGGCCAAAGGCAATCTGGAATATTTCGACTATACGTCATCGGAATTTATAAACGACGACTACGCCATTATCAAAACCGACCTGCTGGCCGAGATGGTGTCGGGCGACTTTAGCCTCGCCGCCGGCCCGGGGATGGAAATCCTATCGATCAAGACCGGTTTCGAGGCCGACGATGATTACCTTGAATACCTCCTGAATACGGAGTTTGACTACTACTCATACGGGCAGGTTTTGCTGCTTTTGGAAAACGAAGTGGGGTGGAGGACCTACCCCGAAAATCCCGAGTTTTACTCCGAATATACCTTCGATCGGGTCAGCCTGATCGGTAATATTTCGGTCTGGAAAGCGCTCGCACTGGACATGATTTTCTCGTCGGAGTGGCAATGGCACAAGGTTAATTCCGATGACAACCGCATCTATTTGCTTTCGTCGAGCCTGACTTATACATTTTAAAATAGTCCGAATACAGAGCCGTTTTGGAAGTCGACTCTTGAAGAGCCTTGTGATATATTTCACATATGCATATTATTAATATTATCCGAACATTTATCCTCTTGGCTTAATTTTGTGAATTTAATCACATGGCCTGCATAACTAGGACTGTTATAGCAGGGTAATATTGACGGGCGTCAATTTTCATTTCATAGCCATTCGGGGTGGCAAAAAGAATCGTGTCGGAAGTCTTGTTTGGGTTTCAGAAAATGGCATTTTGGATTGCAGAAAGCGCCTTGGTCCTGATTTTCGTGATTTAAATAATACTCGTCTAAATTCCCATAATCCTTTCAATATCATTACTACTTCCTGTCATATTATGGTGTAATTGAATAAAAGTTCTTGAC
>CAZMWI010000156.1:0-7490 GCA_964569945.1 uncultured Ignavibacteriaceae bacterium | reverse complement strand
TATAGAAAAGATGCTCCTCGGTTTCCGGTTCCGGGCAGGACGGGCAGTCATCACAACAGGTTGTTGTTAAAAATAAAATGCACGTCAGGATTAATAGTCCCGTGATTAGTCTCATATTCACCTTCCATAAAGATACAGGCCAAATTGACTTATTCGAAGTTGGATATAGCCTTAGACGCAACTTAATATAATAATATATAAAATCGCTATGACAGAAGCTGTCAGTTTGGTGAAATTATTCTTAACAATATTCAATCAATGCAGATATAGCGTTTGGGGTGATGAAGATTCGGCCGAACAGTTTGTCCCATAGCAAGCTATGGGCGACCCGGATTTCACGCTTCGCGTGAATGTCAGGAGCGCACGGCTCCTGACCTACTGAAAAGAACCCCACCCTAAAGGGTGGGCCACGCAATTGAAAACCCGGCAACCTAACCTTAACCTTTTGGCGTTGCGGCTATTGGGAGGAAAAAGGTCTTGCTTTTTTGGCACTTTTTTTTATCATACAACGCTTATGTCAGGCCAGTATAAATTATCGAAATTAGAAGGCAAAGTTGTTGCCATCGACGGCCCGGCCGGGTCGGGCAAATCGACCACGGCCAAGCTGTTGGCTGAAAAACTGGGCTTTACCTACCTCGATACCGGCGCCATGTACCGCGCGGTGACACTGTTCGCACTGCGCAACGGTGTCGATGTCAACGATGCGCGCGCACTCGAAGCCATCGCTCGCAAGGTCGAAATCGAGCTTAAAGGCAATCAGGTCTTCTTGAACGGTGAGGACGTCAGCGAAGCGATCCGTACGCCCGAAGTCACCAAAGCCGTTTCGCCCGTCTCTGCCCACGCCGGGGTGCGCAAGGCCATGGTGTTCCGTCAGCGTCAGATGGGTGAACAAGGCAAAATTGTCGCCGAGGGCCGGGATACCACATCGGTTGTCTTTCCCGATGCTGATTTTAAAATATATCTCGTTGCGTCTCTCGATGCCCGGGCGCAGAGGCGTATGCTTGAGTTTGCAAAGAAGGGGAGTTCCACTTCAATCAAAGAACAAAAGGAGCTTTTGGCGGCCCGCGATAATTTTGACAGCAATCGCGATAACTCGCCGCTGACCAAAACAGCCGACTCTATTCTGCTGGATACGTCATCGTTGACTATCGAAGAACAGGTTGACCGCATCCTTAGAATCGTACTCGCCAGCGTAAAAGGTTTATGAACGTAATCTATACATTTTTCTGGTTCGTGTTAAATTTCATGACGCGCGTGCTGTTTCGTATCGAGATTGTCAACAGCAATCTGCTGCCGCACGAAGGTGCATATATTCTGGCATCGAATCATATTTCTCTGGCCGACCCGCCGATTATCGGCAGTACCCTCGATCGCCCCATATTTTTTATGGCCAAAAGAGAGCTGTTTCAGAATTTCCTTTTCGGAAAGTTGCTGCATAAAATCAACGCCTTCCCGGTGGATCGGGGCGGTGTCGACCGCTCGGCTGTCAAAAAAGCGCTGGAAGTTTTAAAAGGGAATCATGCCCTGGTCATCTTCCCGGAGGGAACCCGAGGCCTGCACGGGAAATTATTAAAACCGCAACCGGGAATAGGGCTTATCGCCCATCGCAGCCGGGTGCCGATAGTGCCGGCTTATATGACCGGGAGCAACCGTCTGCGCGACTGTTTATGGGGGCGGGAAAAATTGTCGGTTATTTACGGTCAGCCTATTGACTCCGAGGAAGTTAAGGCCTATGATACGGGCAAAGACGGCTATCGTCGGCTGGCCGACGAAATTATGAGCCGCATACAAAAGATAAAGGATGAGTATGAGCTTGCCTCGAATGTGAGACATCAGGGGGCAGGCTGATTTATATTTGTTTGTTGTCGATAGTGATTACATATCCTGAATATCCCGCCCGCGCGGGTCACCGCGCCGGGATAAATATACAGTTAAGGAGGAATTTATTCCATGGCAGAAGCCAAAAAAACGTCCGCAAAAAAAACATCCAAGACGGGAGGTGATACCAAAGCAAAGGTAACCAAACGCAAAGCCGCGAGAGCTGCCAAGACGACCACCAAAAAGGTCAAGAAAGTCAAGACCACCGGTACCGAAGAAGTCAAGCAGGTCGAACATAAGCAGCAAGAGCAGGAAATGCAGGTTACCACGCGCCAGCAAAGATTAAAAGAGAAGGCGCAAAAACGCACTACCGAAATCCGTCAGGAAGACATTGAAACCATCGCTTCAATGCGTCTGACCGATATCGAGAGCAAAGAATACTCCGAGTCGGAATACGAAAAACTGCTCGCGATGTACGAAGGTACGATTAAAGACATCAAAGAGGGTGAAATCGTCAACGGAACCGTCCTCGGGGTAACCAAGGACGACGTTATCGTCGACGTCGGTTTCAAATCCGAAGGTATTATTCCGATTACCGAATTCCCCGAGCCGATCAACATTTCGGTCGGTGAAAAAATCGACGTATACCTCGAAGAATTCGAAGACCAGAACGGTCAACTGATCCTGTCCAAGCAGAAAGCCGACTTCATGCGCGTCTGGGAAAACATCCGCGAAGCGCACGATTCGGGAAATCTGATCGAAGGCAAACTGGTGCGTCGCATCAAGGGCGGCGTGGTCGTCGACATCATGGGTGTCGATGCCTTCCTGCCCGGCTCGCAGATATCTCTGCGGCAGGTGCCGGATTTTGACGCCCTGATCGGCCAGATGATGGAACTCAAGATCATCAAGCTCAACAAGAGCCGCCGCAACATCGTCGTATCGAGACGCGTCGTCCTCGAAGAGGAACGCGAAGCCAAACGCTCGGCGCTGCTCGAAGAAATCGAAGTTGGGCAGGTTCGCGAGGGTATCGTCAAGAACATTACCGATTTCGGTGTCTTCATCGACCTGAACGGTGTCGACGGTTTGTTGCACATCACCGATATGTCGTGGGGACGGATCAAGCACCCGTCGGAGATGGTTTCGCTGGGTGACCGGATTTCGGTCAAGATTCTCGACTTCGATGAAAAGACGTCGCGTATCTCCCTCGGTCTGAAACAGCTGACCCCGTACCCGTGGGAAAATATCGAAGAGAAATATCCCATCGGGAAGAAAGTCACGGGCAAGGTTGTTTCGATCACCGATTATGGTTCCTTCGTGGAGCTCGAAAAAGGTGTCGAGGGCTTGATTCACATTTCCGAGATGTCCTGGACGCAGCACATCAAGCATCCGTCCAAGATCATGAGCGTCGGCGACAAGATCGACGCCGTAGTGCTTTCGGTAGATCGCGAAAATGAGAAAATCTCGCTCGGTATCAAGCAGATGGAGCCCGATCCATGGGAAACCATCGAACAGAAATACCCCACCGGGAAAATCGTCTCAGGTAAGGTTCGCAACCTGACCGCTTTCGGAGCCTTCATCGAACTCGAAGAAGGTATCGACGGCCTGATTCACATTTCCGATATGTCCTGGACTAAACGCATCCAGCACCCGTCGGAACTGATGAAGAAGGGTGACAAGATCGAGGTCAAGATTTTGCGTATCGATCACGACAACCGCCGGATTTCGCTGGGCTTCAAGCAGCTCAAAGACGACCCATGGCCGGAACTGAGCCGTAAATTCTCGGTCGGGACCGAATGCCTCGGTACTATCACGAGGGTGATGGATCGCGGAGTGACGGTGGAGCTGGACGGTGACGTGGAAGGATTCGTTCCGACCAATCAATTGGGTCGTGCCGATCTGGAAAACGCCGAAGGCGTCTTCAAAGATGGCGAGGAACTTCCCCTCCAGGTAATCGAGTTCGACCGCCAGGCCCACAAGATCATGCTGTCTGTAACGGCCTATTACAAGAAGCGCGAGCAGATGGAGATGGATCAATTCCTGGCCAAGCACCCGACCCGTACTATGAGCATGGGCGATGCCATAGGCGAACAGGCCAGCGATGCCCTCAAGACCGATGGCGGCGAAGAAGCACCTTCCGAAGCATCTCAGGAAGCCGAGAAGGAGACAACCGAAGCGGTATCCGCGGATGAAACTTCTGCCAATGTAAATCCTGCCGAAGAGGAGAAAAAGGACGAAGAATCCTGATCTTCTGTTTTACAGGATGATATAGATACAAAGGCCGGGTAAATGCCCGGCCTTTGATTTTGTGGGACGATTCGTATATATTGCGATTATGACCAAAGTGGCTTTTGAAACAATCGGGTGCCGCCTCAACCAGTACGAAACCGAAAAGATGGCTTCGCGGCTTCTCGCCTGCGGTTTCGAGCGGGTTTCGATCAAAGACGATGCCGATCTGTATATTATAAATACCTGCACCGTCACCGGTCGCGCCGACGCTACCTGCCGCAATATAATTTCCCGCATTGCCCGCCGCGATAAACCGTCGGCGCTGGTCGTGGCCGGATGTTATGTCGATTCCGACCCGGGAAAGACGTCGTCTTTAAACGGTGTCGACCTGATCATCCCCAACAGCCAAAAAGAAAGCGTGGTGGCGATTATCAAAGAGAAGTTTCCGGGCTTTTTTAATAATGGCTTGCCCCACGAGGACGTCGAGGTGCTGGTCGATTTCCACGAACACAACCGGGCCTGGATTAAAATCGGCGACGGGTGTAATCAAAATTGCGCCTATTGTATCATTCCGACGGTGCGCGGACGAATCCAAAACCGGCCGCTCGGCGAAATAATTACCGAAATTAAGCGATTGTCAGAGAATGGCTATCAAGAAGTTGTCCTGACCGGTGTACATATAGGTAAGTATTCCGATCCCGGTGCTGAAAATATTAGCGAGTTGATCCGCCACATACTCGACGATACACCGTTGAGCCGGGTGCGGTTGTCGTCGATCGAGCCGCAGGAAGTCGATGATGATCTTTTGGCTGTTATGCGCGAAGGTGGTTCTCGCGTCTGTCGCCATTTGCATGTGCCGCTTCAATCCGGCTCAGACAGGATTTTGAAAATCATGCACCGGCCTTATAATTCGGAAGAATATCTGAGCATTGTCGAAAATGCCAAAAACAAAATCCCCGGCCTTGTTATCGGGGCCGATATAATAGTCGGTTTTCCGGGAGAGACCGACGAAGATTTCGGCGGGTCAGTCAGGGTGGCAGAAAGTGGCCCGGTCGATTATATCCACGCCTTTTCATATTCCGACCGCCCCGGCACCGAGGCGTCGCAGATGCCGAATAAAATCAATCCCGATACTATAAAACAGAGAAACAAAATCCTCCGGGATATATCAGAAGCCAATTATACCCGCGCCTTGAGCCGCGAGGTGGGTCAGCTATCTTATGTAATTTCAGAACATAAAGACGATGCTGGCAAACTCTATTACGGTATGACGGACAACTACTTACGCACCGCCATCCCGCTCGCATATGGCGGCACCAAGAAAATTATCAAAATTAAAATCACCGACACCGATGAAAATTATCTCATTGGCGAATTAGTCGAAAACTAATTAATCAAGAAAAATCAGCCTGTCCCGCCGGAAAAATTTTCTAATTTCGTCATAAAATCATAGTCATTTCGCTTTTTCAAAATTTATATAAGTTCCCATATATCAATGACATAGAAGCGGCCGTTGGCCGTTGGCACGGGGCTTGCGAAAATCTCTGCCGGAGAAATACCATATTTACGTGAATTTAACAAAATGGCAGATGAAGAAAAACAAGTTCCGGAAGTAAACGAAGCGCAGGCTGAGGGTGAAAACCCTTCCGGCGAAGAAAATCCTGAACAACAACCGGCCGGCGGCATAAAGGCGCTGCTTGGCAAATACAAAAAGTATTTGGTCCCGGCGGTAATCGGATTGACGGCTCTTATTGTCTCTCTTACAATTCCCCAATTTCTTAAAAGCGACAAAGAGCCGCAGGAGGAAACAACTGCCGAACACAGTGCCGACTCCGTTCAGACCGGCGAAGAAAACCGGGATTCCCTTCTCGCGGAGGCCGCCAGGCCTTTGGAACTCTCCGAACTTGATGACCAGGAACTGGAGGAACTTCTCTCGATGAACGAACTTTTCGAAAGCCTCGATACTACTGCTATCCTCAAAGAAATGGAAGCAATGGACAATCAGGTGCCCGAAACGATGGTCGACGGTGAACATATCTCCGCCGCCGATTCGGTGGATACTCTCAACTGGATCGACGAGGAGATGCAAAAGCTCATCGCCGAGAAGGATTCTCTGAAAAACTTAAAGGAGGAATTGCAGACTCTCAATCAAAAAGTGGAAAAGGCGTCGGATCGACTGGATAAAGCCGAATCGGCGCGGCTGACAAAGCTGGCCCGCCTGTACGACGGCATGAAAGCGGATGAAGTGGCGAGATTGTTCAATAACCTCCCGGACAGCATCATTGTTTTAATTTTGCCCAAAATGAAACCCGCCAATGCCGCCAAGATTCTGGGACTGATGAAACCCAAGCGCGCGGCCGGTATATCAACCAAATTGATCACGGTAACGGAACCATAATGAACACTCAAGCAGACATGCTGAATCTCTTCTTGCCCGTGATTCAGGGTACATCAAACGGAGGCGCAGCGGAGGGCGGCGGAAAATCACCGTTAGCTAACAGCGATTTTCTGCAATTCCTTCTCGGATCGGCTCAAACCGACCCGAACGCTGCATTTCTTTTGGGTGCCAATGTGCCGGGCAACAGTGATTTAGCCCAACAGGTTTCTGCCGGATCGGAAGAATTATCGGATTTTGATATTCTGAATCATGACAATCAAAAGGGTCCCGTATTCGGGGCGTGGAATTTGAATCCTGAAGGTAATGAAGTTACGAATCAGGATACAATTTGGAACAAATTTATTGTTTCTAAAGGCTGGCAGATAGGGAAGGTCAAAGCAGCGACCTTACCGACAATAAATCCGGCTCCCGCTGAAAAAGCGGCTTTACAAACAATTGGAGCAGTACCGGCAGATGATGTAACTGCACTGGAAATAGAAACGTCGCCGGTCAATGAGAATTCCAATGCTGGACGAATAGTTGACCCAATGAAAGTTTCCACGGGGAAAGCGTCAGGGGTACCGCCCGGAATGCAGGCAAACGCCATCGGGCAGATAGCCATCACGGGTAACGCTCAAGCCGACGGGACGACCGTCTCCGACCAACGATTTAACCGCCTGGCTGAAAACCTGGCGGTAAGTATGGCTGACATAACTGAGGCGCAGCCGGCACAGCACGCCAGGGCTGCCATACTGGATACCTCACAAAAACCGGTTTGGCCGGAGATGTCCCCCATGAAGACATTCCAGATGCATAATTCAGAAAAGACAGAATCCGATAAACCTCTGATAATTGCCGGAGATTCCGAATCGGCAGAAAATCAGGCCGACGGCAATAATGTCGTCAAGGCCGTCAATGATGATGTGTCTTTGGGCGAATTGAAAAAAGACGCCAAAGGCATGTCTGATACGGCTCAGGTGAAATCTTCACCGAGCAGCCTGGACTCAGCGCGTCCGGCAGTACACACCGCCTCGCAGGTCAACAAGACTTTGCCGACGGGCGAGCGGTA
>CAZMWI010000155.1:0-7504 GCA_964569945.1 uncultured Ignavibacteriaceae bacterium | reverse complement strand
GCCGGTCGTGAAGAACGTATCGAGAGTCAAATTCAAATTCCCGGAGTACTCAACCGGTATCTTCAACTTGCTTATGGGCACCTTGTTATTGAGACTAACCACGACGTCCACCAAATCTCCCGGTTCACCGAATGTATTGGGAGCCTTCAGTGTATCGGCCAGGGCTATCACGGCGGCAGGGATCGTGCACGACCGAACGTCCCCTCCGGCATCGACCGTAAGCGTAACGTCGTGCATTCCGGGTTCGGTAAATAAGTGCCCCGTCGTCCATCCATTGGCGGTACCACCATCGCCGAAATCCCAGGTCCAGGTATCAACATCCAACCGTGAGCTGCCCTCGAAGTTAACATAAATTGGCGCCCAGCCGTACGGATAATCCGTCTCGAACGTCACTCCTAACTCGGCCATGGCCTTAATGCAAAAGTTGGCTGTTGTGTCGTCTTCGTACAAATCCTGCCAGTACGTTCCGTTCCAGTAATAGCTTTCTCCCGGGTGGGCCGATGACGTCACGGTCGTCCTGTACTTGGCGCCAAGCAATACTGGAACATCAGACGTCCGATCATAGGCATGGCCGCCGTTGGACAGCGAAACGTAAACATAGAACGAATCGCCGCGTGTCAGGTGCAGGGGCGTATCCAGATCAATCGTATGATATCCCCTGTGTTCGATAAGCCCGGCCTTTGAAAACAGGACATCGCGCAGCTGACCGCCATTGAAGGTGTCATAAATGGTGGCCCTGTAGGATACGTCCTCTCCGGCCGTATAAAAACTGACCGCCGTTACCACTTCTCCGTTTTCCGCTTCGAAGGCATTGAACGCCTCGCTGACGTCGGTTCTCGTATCGCGCCAGCCGTGATAATCGTAATAGTAAATATTATCGTACGGCAGACGGACGACGTCCTGAAACGAAACCGCACCCATTTCCGGATTGTGGCCGCAATGTTTGTCATAGTACGATATATAAAAATATCCCGAATAACCCCAGCCCGTGCCCCAGCTGTTTTTGCACAGCCAGGCACCCGGCAAAGGCGCCTGGGTGGTCATATAATCGTTCCACCCGACAATGGCTATGGCATGATTCGGGTCGGTCGGATCGCTCGGCGGTTGATAGTGCGTATACCCGGACATAAACGAACTGCTGTAACACATGCAGGTTCCGACCGCCCCGTGATCTATGACGGCCTGTTTGATCGTATTAATGTTCTCGAGGTTATCGCCCACCGTGTACCATTCAATCTGCCGGGGATAATAATAATGATAATCCGGATTCGAACGCGCCGCAGCTGTATCGAAAATCTGCGCATCGATATCGCGGACGGCTCCTTCACCCCGCGTCAGGTAGGCCGCGGCTACAAGGTAGTCGCCGCCCTCGTGAACCACGAGGCCCGCACCTTCCGGGGGGACTATATCGTCATTATTGTGCTGATTAAAACCGTTCCACCAGTCCAGGTGATATTCGGCCAGATTGGGTTCGCCGTCTTCGTTATTGGCCTCCCAATTCCCGGTCATCAGGAGGTTGCTTTCCATGGCCGACATCGTGCCGTGTGTCCAGCACGTGCCTCCTTGTTGATTCTTGACGGCCGTTACCATATCCCCGTTAGCGGTACTTCTTAGATCGTATATACTCGGCGGATCAGCCAAACAGACGGTCGAAAAGCCAACTATCACAATAACCAAAGCTATCTTTAAAAAACGGCCCGACATCATATTCCTCCAGTGAAATTACAGTCCTTTTATTAAGTCCTATTTATTTACGTCAATAAGTACAATTCAGGGTAGCTCCGTCGCCGTACAGATCCTGAATCAGCAGCAATATATCAAGCAGGTTCAGGTTGCCGTCGCTGTTGACGTCCCCTGATCCAAATGGAATCGGGTCCGGACCCGGAGGTTCGGAATAAATATTATCTATAAGATACAAAATATCTATCAAGTTTACAGTCATGTCGTTGTTGGCATCGCCGCAGAGAACTCCGCAGGCATCACCGAAGCCGTCGCCGTCGCTGTCGATCTGATCGGGATTATAGACGTTAATACAATTGTCGCAGGCGTCCCCGACACCATCCAAATCGGCATCCTCCCCTCCGGGATTCGCCACGTTCGGGCAATTGTCGATCGCATCGGCAATACCGTCGTCATCGCTGTCGACCATAACGAAGGCATACAGGTGGTCATCGACTATCGAATCCACCCGAACCGTGATGCCCGTGAAGACGTCTCCATAGCCGTTGCTGTTGGGCGTCGAATGCGGCCCGAAAGTCTGCTGTCCGTCGGTTGCATTCGACCAGGCCGCCGCCTTACGGGTCTCGTACGGATACCACCACTGAGCGCTGTCGGTTACATGCCCCTCCGGGTTGCTGGTCATATCCAGCGTCTGATTGTACCCGGCGTCCTCCACGGCTACGGTATAGTGATCGTATGTGGGCGTCCCGTAGTTTATCCTCGAATCTCCCTGGGCGGCCAGTTCATCGACGTGCGTGATTATCAGTCCCCTGTCAAGAGTATCATTGCCGAACGTCAGATCCGGCCAAAAATACGCGCTGAAATCGGAATCGGTCTTGTCGAACAGGCCGGTAGACTCAGGATTGCGATATTCCAGCAGGAAATACTCGGTTCCGGCCTGATTGATCGGAATGCGGTACAACGAATTGTTCTGGTGCGTTTCGATATCGTATATGACAAGGTCCTCATACAACGATGACGTCAAATCAACCGGCACCACCCAGTCCATCTCTTTCTTGCACCACCCGATCAGGTGAGGGGGAATCAGCTTCTTGATAGCCAGTATCCCGTAGCCGCCATAACCCATAAGACACCAGTCGACAACCGGATGATCGTTGTCGTCGTTGGGCGTTTTGTACGTCATCGTGTCGAGCTTGGAGTCATAGTCATACAGGTCCGGTAACCCCAGCACGTGGGTCAATTCGTGGCAGGAAACGGAGATTGTATTAAGTGAATCGATTCCTGAGAACTGCGTCGGATTTATGGCGCTCCTGAGCGGCATGGTTTCCGGCGACGTGCAAAAGCGGGTGATTTTTACCCCGTCCAGTTCAGGAGCGTACGCATCAGACATGGTAAGGGCGTACGACCAGATGTCATTCGGGTCTCCCGAATCCTCTTCCCCGTTGCCGGACCGGATAAAAATCATGGCGTCGACGTAACCGTCGCCGTCACCGTCATACTGCGAATAGTCGATCACCCCGTCGAGGTCGTACAGCGCATTTATAAAGCCCTGGTACTGGTCGAAATTACCATACAAGCCGGGTGAATACCACCCGATGATATCACCGGATATCTTTACCTGCCCGAAAGATACTTCATGAAAGTAATCAGCCACCGATCCGGTCGGCCAGGTATTGCGCATGAAAATGGTACTATCGAAGACTTCTTCGGGGTATGTACTTTGGCGATCGTTCCATTCCACCAACACGACCAGCATTCGGACCGAGTCTCCGGCAAAACGGTAGGTCGTCATTTCTTTCATTTCATCGGGGGTCAGCTCCGAACCGGGCTGTATCGGCGAAATTGATTTAAGTTCCGCATCGGGCACGTCATAAATGATGGCCTTACCTATATCGAACGAATCGGCCATGACTGAAACAGCCAATATAACCAAAAGCCCAGCCAGATATATCATCACTCGTTGCATCCTGTTCACTCCGGTTGTCTATAAAGTTTTATAAGTACTACAAATTGCAATTCAGCGGCGCTCCCGAGCCATAAATATTTTCGATAATCGCCAGAATATCCAGCAGGTTCAATACCTGATCCGAGTTCACGTCGCCCGCTTCAAACGGTGTCGGGTCCGGCCCGTGAGGTATTCCATACAGATTGTCAATCAAGTACAATATATCGATCAGGTTTAGCGCCTTGTCATTGTTTACATCGCCGCAGATATAATCGCAGGCATCACCGATATTGTCTCCGTCGGTGTCGGCCTGGTCCGGATTGTACACGTCTATGCAATTGTCACACAAATCACCGACGCCGTCACCGTCGCTGTCGGCCTGGTCGTTATTGGACACGTCTATACAATTATCGCAGGAATCACCGACCAGGTCTCCGTCCGTGTCTTCCTGCAAAGGATTATAAGTATTGGGACAGTTATCCTCTGATGCAATAATGCCGTCACCGTCGGCGTCGCTCATATCGGGCACGATTGTTTTATACATCGACCGCCCGTGCGTCCCCGCTATCAGTGTCCGGCTGGCCGGATGAAAATCAATATCGTTGACAACCATCATCGGCCCCGAATCTCCGAGAACTTCCCAGTTGGCTCCCAGATCGTAAGAAACGAACATACCCACGTCCGTTCCGACAAACAGCGTACTGGTATTGGCCGGATCGACCAGGATATCGTTGACAGGAGCGTCGATCAATCCATCGCCGATTGAAGTCCAATCCTGGCCGTAATTGTCAGAACGATATATGTGCGATCCCGATTCGCCTTCCTGATAACCGGACATCGTCACGTAAACTATCGAGGCATCGGTCGGATCGGGCGTTACCCTTGTTATCCAGTGGGTCGGAAGACCGGCGGTGATGTTGGTCCAGGAACCCCCGCCGTTCTGCGTCACCGCGACTGTCCCGTCGTCGTACCCGACATAAATCACCTGAGAATCTGTCGGCGCCAGGCCGATAGTTGTCATTGTTCCGAAAGTAAGAGACCCTGTGCCGGGGCCATTACTCAGATCACCGCTTATGGGCGTCCACGAATCGGTGCCGTTTATCGATTTCCAAAGGCGATTGGATCCATAGTACATAATATTAGAATGATTCGGGTCCATCGCGAATGGTGTATTCCAGTTGTGACGATCGGCATAATAGTCCATATCCGATATGGCATAAACCCAGCCCATCGACGGGACGTATTTGAACATGTTACCATACTGATATTCGATATAGTATACCCCCGCACTATCAGGATCTATTTCGACATAAAAGCCGTCGCCGCCGAAGACGTGCTCGTAGTCGCCGACATTACCCGTTAAGGTGCGCATGGTTCCATTGTCCTGGGCACCGCCGTAAAGCTGTACTGGATTGATAGGATCGATACGGACGTCATAAAACTGCGTGCTCGGCTGGGCATGATACGTCACCCAGCTGTCACCCTTGCTTGTGGTATAGTTCACCCCGCCGTCGCAGCCATCATATATCCTGTTATGATTTGCAGGCATGATGTACATGGCGTGATGGTCGACATGGATATTGTCGTCTTTCGGAGCCCAGGCAAAACCGCCGTCGACTGTTCTGTAGAGGTCCACTCCGAGCACGAAACACAAATCCGGTTCGCCGGGAGCGACCCGGATCTGACCGAAATACCATCCAAAGCCACCCAACATATCGCTCAAAGATCCGTCAATCGTCCGCCACCACGAATCACCCAGGTTGGTGCTTTTATAGACACCCATGAAATTTCCCGGGTGCGAACAAAACACGGCATAAACCGTCTGTGATTCCGGATCGACCGAAACCCCGATTCGACCCAGAGTATCGGATTGAGGAGGCAGCGTGGTCACCGGGCTCGAGTGCATGTTTTCCCAGGTATCTCCGAAATCTTCCGAACGGTACAGGCCGCTGGTAATACCGCCCACCCGGCGATTGCTCGGAGAGCGGAAACGATACCACATGGCCGCGAAGACCGTCCCTGTCGAAGGATGCAAAGCTATGTCGATGCATCCGGTGGTGTCGTTTATAAAAAGCTTTTGCTCCCAGGTGTCACCGCCGTCTTCGGAACGGTACAGTCCGCGGTCGGGATTCGTCCCGAACAGGCTGCCCATCACCGCCACATACACCGTATCCGGACGAAGCGGATCGACCACTATCCGGCCGATATGATGGCTGTTGGGAAGGCCCTTGAACTCCCACGTGGCGCCGCCGTCGATGGTCTTATATATACCCGTGCCGCCATAAGAATCCCCCGATGAATTGGCTTCCCCGGTGCCAACATAAAGAATATTCGAATTGGTGGGATCCATGGCTATGGCGCCTATCGACGGTGTCCCGATGTTGTCGAATATCGGTGTCCAGCTAAGTCCGAAATCGACCGACTTGAACACGCCCCCCGCGGCCGATGCGGCGTAGATTACTTCCGGCTGGGCGGGATTAATCGCCAGGTCGGTGATACGGCCGGGGATATTGGTCGGACCGGCTTCTTCCCAGACAACCGAACTGCTGTTTCGCTTGGCGGTTTTGGCCGCGGCGAAAACCTCGCGCGCCTGATCCAGAGCCTTTTTAGGCTGGTCGGCCGGTATCAACTTCTCCGGGTAGGCCCTCTGGATATAAAACCAGTCGCTGGGCTTTTCTTTGGGGTGAGGAATTACCCCCTCCTGTCTCAAGTTTGAATAAATCGGATCCTTGAATTTGGCCGGTGTCTTGATGGTCGGAGTGTTGTCGGGCGTGACATACGTCGCCGACATCCCCAGGAAAACCAGTGAAAAAACAACTGGACCCAGACTGCTGAACAATTTTCGGATACGCATTTTTACCTCATATTTCGGAAAATTAATAATTTTCGTGACGGCAGGTTATCAATTGACTAATCCCTCTATAACGCGAGTAAATAAACCTACCGAAATATAGAGCTAAATGCAAATACGTCAATGGTTTATTTTGACAAATGGAGAAGAATAAGGCAGCTTTATCCGTGGAGTTTACCGGTCAGCCAGCCGACCCTTATCTCATCATCCTTGAGATAGTTAAGGGGCACATACGGTTTGATATCCAGCACCGGGGTCCCATCGACCATTTCCGTGTTAGTTATATGCAGGATATTACCTTCGATTTTCTGCAGACGCACCGTCGACATGCCGATCGGATTGGGACGGCGCGGTGAGCGCGTCGCGAAAACACCGTGCACAGCTTCTTTATCGAGCGGGGGTTTGACCAGAAGCGGAAACTCCTTCGACAGATGAAAATATGTTATAAGAATTATATGCGAAAAGCCGTCAAGGTCGGTCAGCCCCTCGGCATATTCGGGAAATATTTCAACCGTGGCGACCACGCCTTCAGCCATACGTTCCGAACGCGGCGCCTCTTCCAGTCTTTTGGTCGGTGAATGTATTATACCGATCGGTGTAAAATTAATCTTTTTCATATTATTCTCAATAGGGTTTGTCTATTCTTGTAGGTCAAGCCTCCTTCGAGGCTTGACATTTTTGTTACCCCTCATTGTCTCTTATCCCTGCTCCCCCGAATCGTACAACTTCTCCCCATCCTGATCAATCACCTCGACCGACACATCAATCCCGTTACGCACACTGGCCGTCACCACGCAAAAATCCTCGAACAGCTCGATACACTTTTTGAGCCTTTCGCCGCCGGTTTTATCGACGTTGGCATTGATCGTAACTTTCGTGGAACCGATACGCAGCCTCTTTTTCTCATTGCGGACCAGTTCGGTCGTCACGGTTGTTTTTATATCACCGATATCGACCCGTGCCTTCTGAAGACAGAACAACAGGCTGGCCGAAAGGCAGTTGCCGACCGCCGCCGAAAGCACTTTCGA
>CAZMWI010000154.1:0-7612 GCA_964569945.1 uncultured Ignavibacteriaceae bacterium | reverse complement strand
GCGCGCATCGACGGCATGGATAATATCCCAACGACTGAACGAAATAACGGCCCGCTTTTCACCAAGTCTCCTGAGGAAACAAGATATTTCGAACTGATACGCCGGGTCTTGACGGCTCAGGGGTACGACGAAATTTACGGCGTCGGGCTGGCCGATCCGAAATTTCTCCCGAAACTAACCGGTGAATCCAAAAAATTGAAAATCGTAAACCCGAACGCCGAGGACCTTTCGGTGCTTCAGGACAGCGTTCTTTATTCGCTGGTTAGAGTGGTGGCGCACAATATCGCTCATCGCAATATGAGTCTTAGAATTTTCGAGCTCGGCCGGGCCTTTTTCGCCGAAGAAAACAATTGGGAAAAAATACAAATCGGGCTGGCACTTTCAGGAAATACTCCGGATGATTGGTACGAAAAAGGGCGGCCGTACGATTTCCACGATCTGAAGGGTGCCGTTGACGCCCTGGTGGAATCATCGAATATGCCGCAATTGATATATAAGCAGGAAAATTTCAGGCCATACGCCGAAGGCAGTTCTTTCCGCCTGTTGCTCGACGAACAAATTGTCGGGGAGATCGGGACCCTGCAGCCGGTAATTGCTCGTGAGTTTGACATCAAACAGACGGTTCTCGCGGCCGTTCTGGACTTCGAGCCGCTATTTGAGGCCCAAAACCCGGAAAGCAAATATACTCCTCTGCCGCGCTATCCTGCCGCCCTGCGCGATATGGCGCTGATTGTCGATGCCGGTGTAAGAGTCGGCGATATGTTTGATTGTATCAAAGAAATCGGCGGAGTGCTTTTGGAGGATGTCAGGATTTTTGATTTATACAGCGGAAAAAATATCGGTGCTGGCAAGAAATCGCTGGCGTTCAGCATGGTCTATCGTTCCGATGAACGCAGTCTGGAAAGCGATGAAGTGACCGGCCTGCACGAGCGCATCGGAGAGAAACTGACCAAAAAATTCGGAGCTGAAATCAGGAAGGGCTAATATAGTATGGATACTCTGGAGCAACTGGAAAAGAAAATCAGCCGGGCGGTCGAATTGATCGAATCGCTTAAGGCCGAAAATCATGAGCTGAAAAGCGAAAATGGTGATCTGAAACAGGAATTTGAGACGATCAAAGCCAAATTGAAGACTCTCGAAGACGAAAATAGCCAGAAATCCGAAAGAATCAAAGGACGTTTGAATTCGATTTTGGATAAACTCGAGTCTCTGGAAGAAGCCTCCGTTTGAAATTATTTGGCTTGACATTGAACGTATCAAACGCCTTTTTGTTAATATATTTGGGAAAAAACAATTGAAGATAGATTTAGACTGATTTTTAGAGATCTGTTTATGACGGATATTTCAGATAAGAATAAGACGGTAAAAGTCGTAATTTTTGGAGAGGAATATCCCATCCGGGGATTCGCCGACGAAGGTTTTATTTTGCGTGTCGCCAATTTTGTCGACACTCATATGAAAGATATTGCTTTACACTCGAAAAATAAATCTCCCAATCGCATAGCGATTCTTGCCGCCCTCAATATCGCGGGAGAATTGCTGGAGCTTAAGGAAAAGCAGGGCGAGGACTTAAGTCAGGTGGAAAGCAAAGCCCGGAATATACTGGATATGCTCGAAAACTCCTTATCCGAATAGATCCGATCGTATCTCAGACCAGATCAGTCTCATTTGTCTTCTCTTTAATATAGAATTAATTATAGATGTTGCGGTCTGTGGCCACAACAAGGAGGACCAATGAGCGAGTTAGCGTTGACGGTGCTTCTGACCATAGTTGGCGTTATCATCGGCTTTATCGCCGGGTGGGTTATCCTGAAACGCATCGGTGATAAACGTATTGCCAATGCCGAGGAAACCGCCAAGAAGATTGTCGCCGAGGGCGAAAAAGAGGCCGGAATAAAGAAAAAAGAAGCGCTTCTTGAGGCCCGTGAAGAATGGTATAAAGTCAAATCCAATTATGAACGAGAAATCCAGAACAAGAAAAACGAATTGCAAAAGCTTGAACTAAGCATCAAGGACCGTCAATCTAATCTGGATAAAAAGATAGAGTCACATTCGAAGCTCGAAAAAGAGCTGATATCCCGTGAGAAAACTCTAAGCGGACGCGAAAAGGGGATTTCGATCCGTGAATCGGAACTCGAAGCGGTATTAAAAGACCAGAACGAAAAGCTCGAACGCATCGCCGGAATGACCGCCGAAGAGGCCAAAAGGGAACTGAAAGAGAACCTGATCAACGAGGCGAAAATCGAAGCGGCGGCTATGATCAAAGAGATAAAAGAGAAGGCCGAGCAGGACGCGGAAAAAGAAGCCAAAGAAATAATCATCGGGGCGATATACCGGTGCGCCGCCGATCAGGCAGTCGAAGCCACGGTTTCTGTGGTCAACCTTCCCAACGATGAAATGAAAGGCCGCATTATCGGTCGCGAGGGCCGCAATATCCGGTCGTTCGAAACGGCTACCGCGATCGACGTGATTGTCGACGATACACCGGAAGCCGTGATTTTGTCCGGTTACGATCCTATCCGCCGTGAAATCGCTCGCATGTCGCTGGAAAAACTTATCGCCGACGGACGTATCCACCCGACTCGTATCGAAGAAGTCGTGGAAAAGACTCAAAAAGAGATGGAAATGATCGTGCGGGAGATTGGCGAGCAGGCTTGTTTCGATACCGGTGTTCAGGGACTTCCTCTGGAGGTGATCAAACTTTTGGGTAAACTGCACTATCGGACCTCCTACGGCCAGAACGTGCTTCAGCACGCCAAGGAAGTGGCGATCCTGTGCGGCATAATGGCGGCCGAGCTCGATCTCGACCCGAACCTGGCCAAGCTGTCCGGTTTGCTTCACGATGTCGGCAAGGCCATAGACCGCGAGACGGAAGGCACGCACACAGAAATCGGCGCCAATTTCCTGAAGCGGTTCAACATACACCCGGCCGTGATTAACGCGGTCGCGTCGCATCACGGCGATATCCCGATGGAAACACCGTACTCCGTACTCGTCCAGGCGGCCGATGCCGTCTCGGGCGCCCGTCCCGGTGCCCGTCGCGAACCGCTGGAAGCGTACATCAAACGTCTCCAGAAGCTTGAGGAGCTGGCCGATTCGTTCAAGGGCGTTTCCAAGGCGTTCGCCATACAGGCGGGTCGTGAGATTCGCGTCATTGTCGAATGTGAGACGGTCGATGATCTGGCCACACACATCCTGGCCGGTGACATCGCGCGCAAAATAGAAAAAGAGATGGAATATCCCGGGCAGATCAAAGTAACTGTCATAAGAGAAAACCGAGCGACGGAATTCGCGAAGTAATGTCTAAAATTAAGATACTATTTTTTGCCGATCTCGTTGGAAAACAGGGGCGGTACGCCTTGTCTCAGGAGTGCCGCAATCTGCGCGAGAAGTTCGAAGCCGATTATGTTATCGCCAATACGGAAAACGCCGCCGGTGGGTTCGGTATAACGCCGGAAATGTGCAACAAAATATTTTCTTACGGCGTCGATTGTCAAACGTCGGGCAACCACATCTGGGACCGCCTCGATATCTGGAGATATATCAACGACCAACCGAAACTACTGCGTCCAGCCAATTTTCCACCGGGGACGCCGGGTAACGGCTTTTTTATCGACGATACGACCAAAGGTCGCATAGGTATTCTTAATTTGATGGGCCGGACGTACATGAAAGATATCGACTGTCCGTTCCGCGTCGGTGAAAAGCTGGTCGACCGGATGAGCCAAGAGACGGATATAATCATAATCGATTTTCACGCCGAAGTGACCTCTGAAAAACAGGCACTGGCGTATTTCCTGGACGGCAAAGTAACGGCGATTATTGGAACACACACGCACGTCCAGACCGCCGATGAGATGGTCAGCGAGCGGGGAACGGCGTATATCACCGACGTCGGGATGACCGGACCACACGATTCGATTATCGGCATGGCTAAGAGGCCGTCGCTGGATCGATTCCTGACTGGCATGCCGCACCGGTTCGCCTCGGCCAACAACGATATCAAAATCAGCGGTGTGGTCCTGACGGTTGATACCGAAGATGGCGCTGCCGAAAAGATCGAGCGCTTCAGGATAGATATCGGGGACTACCCGCAAAGTAAAGAAAACGATAAAGAGAAGTAGCATGGATGCGGTTATAATCGACGGCAAAAAAGTCTCTAAGGAAATCAAAGACGAACTCAAAGTCAAGACATCTGAATTGAAAGAACATGGCGTTATCCCGGGTCTGGCGGCGGTACTCGTAGGTGACGATCCGGCCTCGGCCATTTATGTCCGAAGCAAAGCCAAAGCGTGCGAGAAAATCGGAATCTACTCTGAAGTTATCACTCGCCCGGCCAATATAGACCAGTCCGAAATCGAAGGCATTGTCGACGAACTGAACAAACGGGACGACATTGACGGCATTCTGGTGCAGTCGCCGCTTCCGAAACATCTCGATGAACCGGCGGTGACGCTTAAAATAAGTCCGGATAAAGACGTCGACGGTTTTCATCCGTACAACGTCGGTCGGATGCTGGCCGGTCAGCCGACATTTTTGCCGTGCACGCCGTACGGCATAATCGAATTGATGCGTCGCTATGATATAGATCCGTCCGGAAAAGAGGTAGTTGTATTGGGACGGTCGAATATTGTTGGAAAGCCGATCGCAGCGATGCTTCTTCAAAAGGGGCCGATGGCCAACGCCACGGTAACCGTATGTCATTCCCGAACGGCCAATATCGGCGAGGTTTGTCGCCGGGCGGATATTATAATTGCCGCCATTGGGCAGCCCGCTTTTGTTAAGGCCGATATGGTCAAAGATGGGGTGGTCATTATCGACGTAGGAATCAACCGCATCGAGGATCCCTCGACCGATAAAGGCTATCGGGTGGTCGGAGACGTCGACTTTGATGCCTGTAAACCGAAGTCATCGTATATCACGCCGGTTCCGGGCGGAGTTGGTTTGATGACGATAGCAATGTTGCTGACCAATACCGTCCATTCTGCCGAAGCAAGACTTAAAAGATCGCAATTGGTCAAATAATGCACAGCCCAACAGATTAGGTGCAAGAGTTTGCATATCTAATTTATCGCTTTAACTGCTCCGAAAATTAATTAATAAATATTTCGAATTTGTACGATTGAATTATATTATGCGCATTATTATATGTATGACGTATAGTGTGTTATAATCTTTATATGAACAAATAAGTTATGTGATTATTACTGTCTATTTTGGTCTCTCAGACTTACGTCTGAGGGCATAGCCTTTGCTTTTTATTATACGAATTATAGTATCTGCTTATGAAACATATATTTTTGCTCTTCATATTCTGCCTGGCCGTGACCCCGCTTTCCGGCCTGACGGCCGAAGTCGAATTTGGCTTGCCCGATTCATTGTCACAGCTGAATTTTTGGGACGATGCCGGTCGCTTCGTTGGCAGCTTGACCACGTCTCCGCCGGGTCCTGATCTTGATATAACCGTCGCGCCTGCGACGGCAGTCGCGGGACAGTCGGATATTTATCAAGTCAAGATAATCGTTCCCCAAGATGGCATACCCAAGCTGGGTGGGCTGTCATTCAACTGGCCCTCGGAATTCGGCCTTGGCGGGATCAGGCATATTGACTATTCTGACAATTACGGCGGGCAAGACCTCGAAATTCGTTACGCCTGGGTGTACGGCCATACGGTGACGGTTATGTTCAAATGGGGACAGTCACCGCCCGAAGGCACTGAAATTACTCTGACCATAAATAGCGTTAGAAATCCGCAGGAAGCCCGGGATTATCAGATTACCGGACTGGTTTTTAATAGATGGTTCACGGTAACCGCCGGGCCGACTTTTTCTGAAAGGTTTAGTATAACCGCCGGCGAACCTGTTGCATTGGAAGTGGACCCCTCCGATCCTTTGACTTTGAAGGCCGGGGAGGTTCAACTTTTTCAGGCGTATGGTATAGATCAATTCGAAAATCGCACAGAAGTGCTCGAGGCAAACTGGAGTCTCGATGGTAGCATTGGCACTCTTGATGGCGGCTTATTCCGAGCGACCACCACCGGTCAGGGGAGAGTCATGGCCGAATATAACGGTCTGACCGGGCAATCGGGTATGATCACTGTCATTCCGGGGGACTTGGAAAAATTCATCATATCAGGAACTCCCGAACAGGTTATGGCCGGGCGGGCCTTTGCGGGAAACGTGATTGTTGTCGCCGCCGATGGTTTCGGCAATGTTAAAACCGACTATGATGGCATCGTGTATTTTGAATCGGATGATCCGTCCGCGGCGCTGCCATATACGCCAGAAAATCGATATCTATATACTGAATCAGATGCCGGAATGCATGAATTCAGCGGCAATGGATTTGTCCTATATACTGCCGGTCAAAATGTAATTATTGCGACCAACGGTGAAAAATACGGACAAAGCGAGACTATTCAGGTCAACAGCGGTCCGATTGTGGAATTTGATCTTAGCGGCGCGGATTCATCTGTCGCCGGAGCGCCATACATATTGTCGGTCGCAAATGCTGTTGATCAGTACGGCAACCCCGCGAGTGGTACAGTAAACCTCGAGCTTCTCGCAGGTAATCCCTCGCCGAGCGGCGACACTCCCGTGCTGAATGCAATTGAAGCAGCCGATGGTGTGGGAAGTGCCGAACAGTTCTTCTATGCCGCCGAAAGAGCAATTGTTAGAGCTTCAAGTGAAAATGGCTTTTCAAGAGATAAAAGCATCAACGTCGTGCCGGGTGAGCCGGGAGAATTGGTGCTGGATATTCAGCCGACGCAGTTTGTCGGACATCCGCTGCTGGGGCCGTCGACCTTGACGGTGTACGATGCCTACGGTAATCTCAAAACCAATTTCGATGCCTCAGTCGATCCGGTGGAATTAATAGTGCAGGGTGGCTCGCTGACGCCGTCGGTGTTTGACAACGCCGATGATTTCGTAGCCGGGATAGCGGATCTGGAGGGAAAGAACATCGTTTATAATGGGCCCGCCGGTTCTAATTCTATAACTGCGCGCATGAAAACAGTTATATCGAAATCCTCATCATTAATATTCAATGGGCTTGAGTTTGTTTTCAGTTCCGGACTTATGGATACTTTAATTATTGACGTGCATCACTTTATAGGAATATTGGCCAATAATCCGGGCGACCTGGCTCCTTCATCCCCTGTTTCTGTCCTCGCTTATTTTGCAAGTTGTCGTTCCATTTGTCGCACTTCTATTGGATTCCCTTCACCCGGACCGGGGGAAACTGTAAGTTCAGGCATTACGCCGACCATTGAATCTTTGACGCCTGACACTGAAGATACGTTGGTGATAAATTTCGTTTTCCGATATGATTTTAACGGACAAGATATTGAAGAGCAAATAACGTTCAGGCACCCGGTGTACATTCTGCAAAAACTGTCAATATCATATATGGAAAATACGCTTTCGATGGATTCCGTCATATCACCAGGTACAATTGACATTCTTAGTTTGTCTTTAAATATTAGTGGCAAAGATACACCTTACGATTACTTTTTCGTTTTCTATTTATCAATGATAGTCGGAGATGATACAATGCAAATTGCAATGACATCTCAAGATAATATCATTATAAATCAAAATCCTGTAGAAATATC
>CAZMWI010000153.1:0-7615 GCA_964569945.1 uncultured Ignavibacteriaceae bacterium | reverse complement strand
CATGGATTCGCGAAGAGCCTCTCTACCCCGATCATCCAGATTCCAGTCGAATGATATGAAGGAATCTCTCGAATCCGACGACCCGGCATAGAAAAACATCCTCGAAAAATTGCATTCTTTGCGAAGCATGTCGACCAGTTCGGCGGCAAGGCGGCGGCTATCTTTGATGCGCAATATCGACGGCAGGTTGCGGGCAACAATAGAGGTCGCGTCAGCATCTGATCTCCGACCTGCGCGCTTTGCCCTGTTTTCGCTGCTTTTCAGCTTTTTTTCCTGAGAATAAATGTGATATGCCGTGGCTAGATTCAACGCCAGCGCCGATGTCAACAGCCGCACGACTCTGTTCCTTTTTTCAAGGTCCGTATGTATTAAGTACAAGCCATAAAATTTATCTCGGCTGAATACCGGAAAAAACAATTTCAGCCCCAGGCCCCTGATTTTTTTTGTGTAATCTTCCCCGAGAATGCTCTCAAGATCTGAAATGTCTTCGGCCGCAGTGAATTTGCGTAAACCATCCTGAATTTCTCCGGACAGACGCATCCTGAAAAAATGTCTTGGCGGCACTTTCAAACCGTCGAAATAATTCAACTCCAGATTTTCGTGGTAATTTTTAAGGTAGATAATCCGCTCGCAGGACATATGCTTTTTTAAAATGTCAGAAACCTGCCCGGCGATATTCTGTATGTTACCGACCCGGCTGTTGGACTCAAAAGCCCTAATAAGGCCGTCAACAACCTCTCCGCGCAGGTTGACAAGGCCCTTTTCCGTACGATGACGCCGCCATAAAAGGACAGACAAAACCAATGTACAGAGGCCCAAAGCGATTATTAAGACATCCTGCCACATATACTTGCAAAGACTTCCTCAATTTAAAATATACTTGTTTAAAAATTCATGTCAACGATATATCAGGAGTGCTTCCAGGAGCGACGAGCAAAACGAAATCTTGATTTGCGCAGGACCAGACCCTTATTCTTCAGTATCTTGAAGACTCTCCACCAGTTTATATCGCTGTGCGGGATTGATTCTTCGACGACTACCTTCAATTCGGAAATTGTATAGAACGGGTCTTTTTTGATGGCATCAAGTATGATCGATTCGGCATTGGCCGAAACGGCGATATGAGATCCATGGTCGATACCGGGCTTCTGGCCACCCGATGGCGACATTACCGACGCTATGGTCGGGAGGTCTTCAACGACGGTTGTGACGCCGCCTACCGAGGCTTTTTTTTTTACAGGTCCTCGATCAAGAGAACCTTCAAAATCGCCCTTGGCCATGTTTACGCTGTCGTAAGAACTCAGAATATTATCGAATTCCAAAAGTTCATAAATCTCGTAAACATTAGCAACCATATTGGCCAGTTTAATATCGCCGCTCTTGTCCCGAATCTCTTTAATGCGGGAAATGAATATACCCCACCCGGCCGACGAGATATAATCCACCCCGGCCAGATCGAGAATAATTTTATACCGGCCGCGTTTTAAAAGGCGTTCGAGCACTTCTTCCAGATTAGTGGCGGTGAGCGTATCGATCACACCGTCTATACGCACAACCGACACATCGGCGTCGCGGCCGCTTTCCGAAACGGATATCTTAATGTTCTCCATACCCTGATATTATAGGCTTTTTCCGCGCCTGTCCCAAAGAAAAAAATTAACTTTCTTATAAGTTTATCGACAAATAAAGCCTGACTATGTAATCCGATGAGACTCCAAAGACGCCTCGCCGTCTTTCTTGCCTTTTGGCGGACAACCGATCAAGACAAAGGTTATATCATCACTTTGCTCAGCGGTTCCGGCATGACGATCAATATCCTCCAGAATGAGCTCCGATATCCGCGCCGGCGGCAAATACGAATTTCCACAGACGTTATCGTTAAAAAATGTCATAAGTCTTTCCATGCCATACTTCTGTCCGGTTCTGTTCATTGATTCGGTGATGCCGTCGGAATAAATAAAGATAATATCGCCCTGCCGGATTTTAATTTCCTGTTGTTTGAGTTTCTCATAGAACACTTTATCCTCCAGCGGCATACCCAGCGGAGTCCCGGGAGGATTCAGCTGAGCCGTAACTCCTTTTTTGGCATCATAATAGATTAGAGGGTTATGCCCGGCCGATACGAAATTAAATTTTCGGTCGGGGACATTATAAACGCCCAGCATAATTGTTACGAAAATTCCGGGAGGAATATCATTCTTAATATGTTCATTGACGCTGACAAGCAGGCTGTGGGCCGACTTCATCCCTTTGGCCTGAATACGAATGACCGTTCGCAGTACTGACATTACCAGCGATGCAGGAATACCCTTGCCGGAGACATCGGCCACAAGGAGGCAATAGTTATCGTCATCGATTTGGAAGATATCAAAAAGATCGCCCCCGATGCGATATGCGGCCCGGTAAAAAGTGCCGATTTCGATACCCGGAATATCCGGGAGCTTGCCAGGAAGAAGCGTCTCCTGTATCTGTCCCGCCACCTCTATTTCTTTGGCGACTCTTTCCCGCTCAATGATATTATTGCGGTCGCGTCGCAGACGGCTCATCATTTCGTTTAATGCCTTGGAAATTTCGAAATACTCTTCCACGCCCTCGGGAGGAACTTCGGTCTCGATGTCACCCGACGAAAACCGTCGGACCTTTTCTGTGATTCTCACAATCGGGCTGACGAAGTAATTCGACAGCAGATAAATGCCGCCAACCCCAACCGCGAGTCCGAGTATGGTCCACAGGACGATTACATGCCTTTCTTTGTCAATAACCTGATTGATTTGCTCACTCGTATACGTCATGTGGACTTTGCCGATGGCGTGTGCGCCGCTCATTATATTGGAAACGAGATAGTGGCTGTACTTGCCTTCCTGGGGAATGTCTTGCGGCACGCCGATCAGATCAATATCCGTATTGGGAAACGGTTGAAAAGTCTTTCTGAGGTTGCGGATGTTTCTGGTATCGGCCAGGATAATGCCGTTGTCCGCGGTCAGGACAATCATGGTAAGCTCGGGATTGGCCCTCATGTAGCTTATAACCAGTTCGTCGAATTCCACGTCGGAGCGGCGGTTCAGAATGTACCCGGCGGCCTGGTCGGCCACGGTCAGTGACAGCGACCGGACGATATCGTTCAAGTGAGATTTGATAGTGTTGGTGGTGCGCGTGTCGATAATAAAATACGCCCCAACAATAATGGTCAACATAATTAGAAATGTGTACAGAGAAAACTTGACTCTCAGCGTGAACATACGCCCCAGAAACAGTCGCGTTTTTTCCGGCTGGCGGGATACGATTTTGGTCATGCGAAGCTCGTTGAAACCCGGAGATGCGATATATTCCACCGAGTCCATGATCTTTCCGATCATGTAAAAACCAAGACCACCCTTGCGTCCCGATTCGACCAGTTTCTGAAGGTCCAGTTTGCCAGTCGAGTCCGGCTCGAACGACCGACCGTTGTCGATCAAAGAAAAGACAATTCGTTTTTTAAATATTACAATACGGATTCGCATCAGGCCTTTTTCATAAATATAGGCGTGGCGAATGATGTTGGAGACGCCTTCTTCTATAGCCAACAGAACCGCGCCCGTATCTTTGCGGGAGAGTCCGGCGTTGATACAGGTTTCGCGAATGAGATTCTGGATCGAAGGCAGATACCTGTCTTCGGCCTGATACTCGGCGTTGATTTCCTTTACCGGTTTGAAAAACATATAAAATTAACGTAAAGTAAACCGGGATTTATCTCAATATTAAAACGTTCGCGGGCGTGTAAGTAATTCGGTTAATTCTCGGATTTCATCCTCAGCCGGGCCTGCTCGATGTTATTAATCGTACTGACATTACCCGGGTAATACTGAAGAACTTCTTCCCAAAGCCTTATGGCGTTCTCATAATCCCCGTCGCGGAAGTGCTCAAGAGCGTTCAAATATATGCGCCAGACCCGTTCGTCCTTTTCGAGGTCTTCCAGGTCGGTTACCTTTTTCATCAATACGGAAATCCGGCTGTTGTAATCGGTGGCGACGCTGTTGCCCGGCTCAAGCTGCAGTACCTGCTCAAATTTCCGACTGGCCGCAGAATAATTCTTTTGCGTGAAATATTCAACCCCTTCTTTAATGAGGCGCGCGACGTTAATCGACTTTTCAATTCTGACAATCGCCGCCCTGGCCGATTCGTTCTCGGGCTCGAGGTCGGTCACTTTGTAATATTTTTCGAGGGCTTCGGTCAACCGCTCATCGGATTCCAACTGCTGGGCTTCGGTCAGGAGACTGTCAATCTTAGTCTGGCGTTCGCGTACGATACTTTCTTTCAACCTGACAAACCGTTGATCATTCGGTGCTTCTTTCTGCGCCATATCAATGGCCGACAGCGCCGCTTTATATTCGCCTTTTTCCTGCAATCCCAGAGCCTGGCTGTAGTACCCTTCGATACGGGATTCTATGCGACCGGCTTCGTTGCGAGCGGCCTGTTCCGAAGCATTGCGAATCTTGAGCTCCTCCTGAATTTGATCGATACGGTTTTGCGCTTCTTTATTGGTTTCATCGTACGCCAGTGCGCGCTGATAGTACACCAGCGCCGAATCGAGTTCGTTGTACTCAAAAAATCCATCGGCAACGCCTTTATAGAAATTGAACTGGCGTTTACGGTCATCGAGAACAAGGTAGCTTCCCCGGGCGCTTTCCAGCTCCGAAGCCTCTTTGATTTTTTCTGGAATAGACTTGCCGATATTGATGGTTAATCCGAAGCGGTGCGAATCGGTGATTCCGTTGATAAACCTGTAGGCGTAATCGAATCTAAGACGGTCGTATTTTACCCCCATGCCAAACGTCATGTTTTCGCGGTCGAATCCCATTCGCAGGTCCAGATAATCTTTGTAAACGGATTCCATCCCTATATGCACTTTGGTTGAACGATATTCCGGCTGCTCTATCGCAAATGTGAAATTGTGTGAAAAATCTTTGAATAATTTTATATCCTTTACTCCGATTCCGGCCAGGACGTCGAGCGGGATTACTTCGAGGTTGCCGCCGAGCCTTAGACGTGGTGCAATCAGATCCTGGAATATGACGCCGGCTGTAATTTTGTCGGTCGCCTTCATCATGAATGACAGGTCGAGCCCGGTTCCGTAGGTGGAATTATCACCGAGCGACTGATTGACAAGCTTGAGTGCCGCACCGATTGAAAAACCACCTTCGAGTCTTCGGCCGTACCCTAATAAAAACTGCCCGATCGAATATGACATCTTGCCGGTCTGCACATAATCATTGATGACCGGGATATCGCCGGTTCCGAGGCGCATGAAGGAAACTCCGAAGCCACCCCACTTTTCATGGGGATAAACGTACGATGCCGCATCGTACAACGTCCCTTCGATGAGCGTGACATGCATCAGGTCGACCTGCTGATAATCCAGGCTGGCCAGAGCGGCCTGATTCCAGTAAATGGCCGAGGCGTCGTTTGCCAGCCCGACAAATCCACCACCCATACCGAGAGCCCGCGTTCCCGCGCCGAGAGAAAAAGGCGACTCACGCCCGGCATCGTCGCCAAACGCCGCTGTCGCGAGGCACAGAGCCGCAAAAAGACAAACCAGTATGATAAGGCGACGCTTGATCATTTTAGCACCGCCAGTTTGTATCTATATGATTTGCCGGTCGATTTATTCTCCAGAACCATTATATAGACACCGTTCAGGACAACATCATTGCGGGCGTTTCGACCGTACCAATAAATCACGTTGTCTCCGGCGCGACCACCATCGGATCCCGCCGCGAAATTCATTTCGATTACTTTTTCACCGGTCAATGTGAATATTATGACGTCAATATCGGCGTCGTCTTCAAGGTAATATGAAACCTCGGCCGGTTCTATATCGGGATTGAAGGGATTCTTGCGAGCGATAATCGAACCTTCCAGGCTGGGTGGCGTCACCACGAAATTTCCGCCCAATTCAAAGGATTCTCCGAAATCGCCGCTGACAGCGACCCTCTGACCGGCCCGGGGGCCGGAGATATAGCGAGCCAGAATGTCACGGCTGTCGATTGATACCGAAAAATTCTGTTCGCCGATATGATCCGCAAAGTGACATCGAAAATCTATCGTACGGCTCTCTCCCGGATTAAGCGACAGCGATGTAAAATCATTGTTCAGGCGTAAACCGTAAATGCTGCTTTCTGAAATCAGCTCACCGTTTTCGACAAAGCCGGTTTCATCGATCACAGCTATTTGATCCGGTGAAATCAGATGTCCGTCTTTATTGCGAAACGCCGTGACTATCGTATTCAGCCCGATTACATTCAAAGGGCTCTGGGTCTGGTTATTGAGAGTTAGCTCGAATAAATCCGACGTTTCACCCTCTACAATCAGCGGTGATGGAATGACTTTACCCTGTATGTACAATTCAGCTTCACCGAGAACGACCATCACTGGTATCAGCGATGAGACATTTTCCACGTCCGCCGGTTCATTGATGTTTTTGTCTATCGGTATTCCTGTAATCATCAGGTGGAAAGCCGCCGACGTTTCATAAAGCGGGGCCACCAGCTTGAACTCAACCAGGCTGTCAAGCGGCAGCGATACGGCCGTCGATTCCGGGACTCCAAAGGCATCGGTTCCGGTCACAAGTGAGATCTCTCCCCGGCCCACTGACGATTCTCCCAGGTTCTTTAAAAAGGCCGATATCGTAAAAGGCTTGTCGACTTCTACGTAACTATCGTACGTACCCGATACACTGTAAGCCAGTTCGATTTTAGCCGGACGCTGCACGACCAGCACGGCGATATTGTCTATAGCCGGTAATACCGTCGCTCCCGGTGCACTGACCGACGTTTTAAGAGCCCAAACTGGTATCGTCGTCGCAGGGGCTATAAGATTTAGCCGGGCCTCGACGGTTCCTTCGGCGGGAATCGCTATGCCTGACTGCGAAGCCAGCGTGTCCAGCCCGCTTTCACTCAGTAAGTACACCGTAGCATCTTCAATGTCGCTCGGCGACAGATTCTCGACACCGACTTTAAGATCAAACAGCTGATTCGTATTCAAGAACGGCGTGTTGGGAGCGGTGGCCGTATCAAGATAGGTCGTGACAATTCGCATCTGCTTCTCACCCGAGGTGACTTCAATGTCATTGGAGAAAAAGATGCTGTCTCTGCGCTGGATGTTCAATTCGGTCCCGGACAAATCAAGATAAGCCGACAATCTTGTTCCGGCCAGACTTTCAGGAATGGTTACCGGTTCGGTCGTTAGATGATTGGCGCCCGGGTCGATTGAAAGCTTGCCACCATTGAGTCCTATGCTAATTGATGTTGAATTGTTATTCAATACCAATTGTGTGTTATCAATATCCATTGATATAGGAACAATTCCATCGCTTGAAATATCAAATGAAAACGTTGTTTCTGAGCCGGAGTTCACGCTTATTGGGGTTAGGCTACCGGGCACGTAAGTTAATTCTGATTTTCGGGCAACATACAAAGAGTCAAAGCCCGCGATTTTGTATTCCCCTATGGAATGAGGCATCTGATTAAAGATGACTCTTAAGCTCAATAATTTAAAATTCTCCCCCGAATCTTCTGAAAGATCATCAATTTCAGTTTCTACAAAACAATTCTTTTCAAACAAATCAGAAATAATCCAG
>CAZMWI010000152.1:0-7620 GCA_964569945.1 uncultured Ignavibacteriaceae bacterium | reverse complement strand
GAAAACTCAGTTCCGCAGGATTTAAGCCGTCCGGGGCATATTTTCCCGATTCAGGCGGTGGGCGGTGGTGTGCTGCGCAGAGCCGGCCACACGGAAACATCGGTTGACCTGGCGCGCCTGGCTGGCTATAAACCGGCCGGTGTCCTGTGTGAGATAATGGATGACGACGGAACGATGGCCCGGGTGCCGCGTCTGTATGAGATGGCCCAGGAGTTCGGGCTGAAACTGGTGACGGTCAAGGACCTGATCGAATATCGCCGCCGGACCGAAAAGCACGTTACGAAACTCAGCGAAGTAGATTTCCCAACCAAATTCGGTCATTTCAAGTTGTTTTTATATGGCAACGATCTGGATGAGAAGAATCATCTGGCGCTGGTTAAGGGTGACGTCAGGGGCCAGGAAAACGTGCTGGTTCGGGTGCACTCGGAATGTTTGACGGGCGACGTATTCGGATCCCAGCGCTGCGATTGCGGATCGCAGCTGCATCGGGCGATGGACATGATAGAAAAGGAAGGCCGCGGGGTTTTGCTCTATATGCGGCAAGAAGGGCGTGGGATAGGCCTGACCAACAAGATAAAGGCGTACGCCCTGCAGGATTGTGGGAGAGACACGGTCGAAGCCAATGAAGAGTTGGGATTCGCGGCGGATTTGCGCGATTATGGTATCGGGGCCCAGATATTGGCCGACCTCGGCTTGAGCTCTATACGGCTTTTGACGAACAATCCCCGCAAGATTGTCGGGCTCGACGGTCACGGTCTGAAGGTGGCCGAACGGGTGCCGATCTTGTGTGAAACGAATAAGTATAATACCAAATATTTAAGAACAAAAAGGGACAAGCTGGGACATTTTTTGTCCAGCACAATATAGGTGAATAAAATGAAATACAATGAAATCGTCGGAAAACTCGATGCCACCGGGGTCAAATTCGGACTGGTGGTGAGCCGTTTCAATGAGCTGTTGACATCAAAGCTGCTGGAGGGGGCGGTCGACTGCCTGATCCGTCATAAAGCTGATGAGAAAAATATCACGGTAGCGCGGGTGCCCGGGTCGTTTGAGATACCGTATGTGGCCTCGCACATGATTAATTCCAAAAAATACGATGCGGTTATCTGCCTTGGGGCGGTAGTGCGGGGGGATACGCCGCATTTCGATTATATTGCGGCGGAAACCTCCAAAGGCGTCGCCAAACTGGCTTTAGACAGCGGAAAACCGGTAATTTACGGTATAATTACTGCCGATACACTGGAACAGGCAATAGAACGGGCGGGAACCAAGGCCGGAAACAAGGGCTGGGACGCTGCCATGGCCGCCATTGAAATGGTCAACCTTTATAAGAATATAGCAAAATCATGAGCAATCGCCATCGTGCGCGGGAATTCGTGCTGAAGGCTTTGTATGCCCGCGAACAAAGCGCCAGTGAAGAAAATCACGATGTATTTCAATCCCTGACGGAAAACAGCGGTCTCGATAAGAAGACTTTCGAGTTCGCGAAGACGCTGTTTAAATATACGTCGGAAAACGTCGATGAAATCGACGCCTTCATTCAGAGTTTGGCATCGAACTGGGATTTGAACCGTATGGCAGTAGTGGACAAAAATATCCTTAGAATGGCTATCGCCGAAGTGGAATATATGCCCGATGTGCCGGTGAAGGTGGCAATCAATGAGGCGATCGAGCTGGCCAAGAAATACAGCACAATGGAGTCGGCGGCCTTCGTAAACGGCATATTGGATACGGTCCTTCATAAGGTGGAGGAAAAAAAGGATTAGGATAGATAAAACTGTTTAATTCCTGATATAGATCAGATGTGGTGTAAGAACCGCGCCAACTTCAGAGATTTTCGTGGTGGACATATCTCTAAAAATGGTTATATTGGCAAGTCTTGAGTGTATAAGAGCTTAGAGCCCGGCACAACTTATTATGGCTGATCCGACAAAAGATAAAATAAACCGACCTGAGACTTTTGATTCCGTAAACGCCGCTATCGCTGCAGCGGTGTTGATCTTTTCGTTCATAATATTTAATCTGACCAAAGCACCGAGCGTCTCGTTCTGGGATTGCGGTGAATTTATCGCATGCGCCAAAATTCTCGGCGTGGCTCATCCGCCGGGTAATCCTCTTTATGCCATAATATCGCGCATTTTCGCCGTCCTGCCGATCGCGGCCGATTTTGCGGTCAGGATCAATTTAGTGTCCGTGGTCTTTTCGGCGCTGACCGCGTTGTTCGGGTATCTGGTCGGCGTTAGGTTGTTGCGGTCGTGGTATGACGATCAGAATTCGTGGCAGAACAGGATAATCGTATATATCGGCGGTTTCACCGGTTCGATGTTCATGATTTTCGCCAATACCGTCTGGGATAACGGGGTGGAAGCCGAAGTCTATGCTATGGCAATGATGATGATGATGGCTTTCTACTGGCTGGCTTTGCGTTATCTGGATTGCAGAGATTCCTCGAAAGCCGGGCGGCTGATGCTGATGGCCGTCTATGTCGCCATGCTGAGTGTGGGGGTGCATCTGACGGCATATATAGTAGTACCGGTCCTGGCCTTCTATTTCATATTTAAGAAGGACGTCGGCACCCGGCAGTGGGTGCTGTTATCGATGTTTTTCATAGTCGAACTGCTTCTGATTATGCTCCTGTCGGCACGACCGAACGAACTTCCGGTTTACCTGCCTGCGTTGGTGGCGGCCATTTTGTATCTGTTCCATGCTTTGTATATAGGAAGGATCGAACGGCCGATGCTTATTACGCTGGGGCTGTTTTTGTTCTCATCGCTGCCGTTTGTTTTCTACCTGATCGGTGTTGCGTCGGGAAGTTCGCAGCCGATTCTTAAGGGTGTGCCGCTGGCATCAATTGGGATAGTTCTATTGGCGGCGTGGGCGATATACGGGTGGTACCAATATCTTCAGAATCGAAAAGGAAAGCGTGCTGTTTCATGGCTGCTGATAGGATCGTACGGCATCGCACCGGCGGTTCTGGCCGTAATCGAATTGGCGGCCCATGGATATTACGCGTATTTGGTGCTGTCCGGCCTGATTGCAATCGGGCTGGCGGTATTGATCTGGCGGGATATCGATCCGGCGATCCTGATCGCGTTTGGGTCGGTGTCGCTAATAATTCTCGGCTTCTGGCAATTCATATGGGGAATGATTATCGGCGGCATTGTTCTGGCTTTACTGGGGGCCGTGGTCAGGAAAATCGGGTGGAAAATCGCGCTAAGCATAATAGTAATGTCGGCTATCGCATGGTCAGTGCATGCCTTTATTCCGATACGGTCGGCTCATCAACCTTATATAAACGAAAATAATCCGTCGAAGTCTTTCGGTCAGTTTGTCAGCTACCTGGAGCGCAAGCAGTACGGCAGTAAGACTATGACGGAAAGAATGTTCACGCGCCGGGCGGAATGGAAGAATCAGTTCGGGACGTATCAGCGGCTGGGATTCTGGGGATTCTTCACGGAGCAGTACGGTTTGACGGGGAGAAAGTTTTTTATACCGCTCCTGCTGGGTTTGATTGGAATGTGGGAGACAATCCGGCGAAAACCGAAGTTGGGGCTGCCGCTTTTAATTTTGGTGCTGGTATGTACCGTAGGATTGATATTGTACATGAATTTCGCCGACGGAACGCGCGAGAACAAAGTCTATGCGATGGACTATCTGGAGGTACGTAATCGCGATTATTTCTTCACTCCGGGATTCATGCTGTTCGGGCTGGCGATCGGGCTGGGTGTTGCAGCCGTGATAGACATAATTCGAGAGGCGGCCAGAGGGTTTGGCCGGAAATTCGGCAATATCGGGTTTGCGGCAGCATCGCTTCTGGTGTTGATGCCGATTTTCCCGGTCGCCAATAATTACTTTTATAATGACCGTTCGCGCAATTTTATGGCTTTCGATTATTCCGATAACTACCTGAAATCGTGCCGCCCGAATGCGATTCTAATCACCAACGGAGACAACGATACGTTCCCGGTCTGGTGTTTGCAGCAGGTGTACGGTATTCGAAAAGACGTAAAGATAGTCAACCTGTCCCTGGGAAATACGTCGTGGTATATCAGGCAATTGCGCGATCAACAGGGTGTTCCGATATCGTTTACGGATGCTCAGATTGACCACGTCAGGAGTATAATAACACCGAGCGGGGCAGTGTTCAGGATACAGGATCAACTGGTTGACAATATAATACAGGCCAATCGCTGGAAATACCCGATTCAAATGACTTTCACGGTACCACCCGACAGCCGCCGGTATCAGGGCAAGACTTTAGATAGTAATTTAACGCTCGAAGGGATGGCTTTTACGCTTGTTCCCAATGCCGATGAGCCGGATATAAATTACGACCTGACGTACAAATTGTATATGGATGATTTCAATTATCGGGGAATAAACGATCCGACAGTATATCAAAACGAGAGCACGGTTCGTCTGTTGAATAACTATGCCCAGGGGTTTATCCTGCTGGCGGATTCTATGAGAGAAGCCGGGAATATCGAGGAGTGTTATAAAATTCTGGATAAGGGGATCGAGGTAATTCCTGAGGCTTTTGATCTTTATGCCTACGAAACACAAGTGTTTGCTGATATAGGAAAGCTGGATACGCTCGAAACGTTCGTGGAAGCGGCGCCAACTGACCGCAAAAAAGAGTTGTATTTCAATTACGCCGCGTCGGCCCGTTACAACGGACGCTATGACGAAGCCAAAGGCGTGCTGGTTAAGGTTCTTAAAAGGTGGCCGGACTATTCCGACGCATACAAGCAGCTTATGAATCTTTATTATCAGGATGCGCAGTACGACAAGCTGGGAAACCTATTGCACGAATGGTTGAGCCGTCATCCGGATGACAAAGAGTCTCAGCAGCTGGTGGGGCAGCTCGAAAAAATCCGAAAGGCCGACACCGGGGCGACGAGGCGGGCTCCGTGAGGATACTGGCGTTAAACTGGCAGGACCGGTCCAATCCACAGGCCGGGGGAGCGGAAGTGCATCTCGAAGAACTTCTCAGCAGGATTGTGGCGAGAGGTCACGAAGCGACCCTGCTTTGCTCTGGGTATAAAAACGGGGCGGCCGATGAAAACGTCCGGGGTATAAATGTGATCCGTCGCGGCTCGCGCCATAATTTCAATATGGTGGCTCCCTTTTATCTCAAGTCTTTAGTCAGAAAAGGCAACTTCGATCTTTTATTCGAGGATATAAATAAGATTCCGTTCTATACACCGCTGTTTGTCAAGATTCCGACTCTGGTGCATATACCGCACCTGTTTTCGAAGTCGATTTACAAGGAGACAAATTTCGTGACGGCGACGTACGTTTATCTCAACGAACTGCCGCTGTTTTCGTTTTATAAAGACGTGAAGTTTAATACGGTATCGCAATCGACGGCGATGGATATCGCCTCGCACGGTATTCCCAAAGAGGATATATCGATAGTTTATAACGGCGTCGATAATGACGTCTACAATTTCGATCCCAAGATAGAAAAGTTTGAAAAGCCGACGATATTGTATCTGGGGCGGGTTAAAAAGTATAAGTCGGTCGATCATGTGATTCTCGGCTACAGGAAAGTATTGGAGACGCTTCCGGAGGCACATTTGAAGATCATGGGTGATGGGGATTATCTGGAGGCGCTGAAAAGGCTTGCTGTCAAAATCGGGCTGGGAGACAAGGTCGAGTTTCTGGGATATGTCGACCGGGCGACCAAGGTTGATTTATTGCGCAAGAGCCATGTGGCGGTTCATCCGTCGGTTAAGGAAGGATGGGGTTTGACCAATATCGAAGCCAATGCCTGCGGTACGGCGGTCATTGCCGCCGATTCACCGGGGCTGCGTGACTCGGTGGTCGACGACGAGACGGGATTTTTGTATCCGTACGGTAATATCGGCGCACTGGCGGCAAAGCTGGTTACGATGTTGACCGACACCGAAACGCGGGCAAGACTCGAAAAGGGCGGGCTGGAATGGTCGCGGAAATTCAGGTGGGAAAGTTCTTCGGTCGAAATGGAAGAGTTGATGCAGTCTATCGTGAAAGGTGCATAGGTGAAGGCGAGTCGAAAGAAAACTCTTACGGTTATATTGGGTATAGTGATCTCGGTTGTACTGGTCGGGATCATATTTTATAAAGTCAATTTTAAAGAGCTGGGGGACGCGCTAGGCCGGGCGAATTATGTCTGGATTCTGCCTAACCTGTTCTTTGTCATTTTCGCGATGTTTCAGCGGGCCGAGCGCTGGAAGTATATGCTGCTTCCGATAACAAAAGTACCGTACAACAAGCTCCTGGCGGCGACCTGCATCGGTTTTATGGCCAACAACGTGCTGCCTCTAAGACTCGGCGAGTTTGTCCGGGCGTATTCGTTGTCCAAGCAGGCTCCGAAAGTTACCAAGTCGGCATCGCTGGCGACGATATTTGTCGAACGGATGGTGTTTGACCTGCTGGCGCTTCTGGGAATCCTGGCGGTAGTGCTTTTAATAGTCGAGCTTCCGGTCGACGACAAGTTTCAATTCGGGGCGTTTTTATCGCTGGCGATTGCGATGGTCGGCCTGATTTTGGCGGTCATACTGGTGCTGAAACCGGAAGGATCGAGCCGACTGATTACGAAATACCTGTTCTTTTTGCCTAAGAAAGTCACCGATGCAATATCCAACACGATCCTTAAATTCAGCAAGGGATTGCTGTTTTTAAAAAACTGGCGCTACACGACGTGGGTAAGCGGGCATACGATTTTCCTCTGGCTGTTCATGGGGATCTCGAACATTTTCGTGTTCTACGCCTTTGGGTTTCATCTGCCGGTGTATGCATCGTATGTGCTGCTGGTGGTCGTTTCGATTTCGATTTTGATTCCATCGTCGCCCGGTTTTGTCGGCGTGTATCATTACGGCGTTATCTGGACGCTTAAATTTTTCGGAGTCGATTACGAAAGCGCGCTGTCGTGCGCGATCGTGCTTCATGCCGCGCAGTTCATTCCCATCACGCTTATGGGCTTTTATTATCTGAAAAAGGAACATCTTTCTTTAAAGCAGCTCGAACAGGAAGCGTTAAAGGACGATCCCAATGGCAAATGATGCGAAGCTGCTGGTGGTTCTCCCGGCGTACAATGAGTCCGGAAAAATAGGCCGCGTGGTTGAGAAAGTTAAAAAAGAAAAATCCGTGAATGAGATTATCGTAGTTGACGATTGTTCGTCGGATGCCACGTCGGAAGAAGCCCGGGCCGCCGGGGCGACGGTGATTAGGCATGAGGTCAACCGGGGAGTGGGGGCCGGGATCAGAAGCGGCATAAATTACGGGATTGAAAATAATTTCGATATTTGCGCCATATTGTCAGGAGACGATCAGCACGAGCCGACTGAAATCGACCGGGTGGTCGGGCCGATCGTGGCCGGGGAGTATGACTTTATACAAGGCTCACGGCGGCTTAAGGGCGGCCGGGTGGTCAATGACAGGCCGTTTCGGATGGTGACAACGCAGCTTTACTCATTGTTTTTTTCGATTCTGGTGATGAAGCGAATCACTGACGCCACCAACGGATTTAGGGCATTTAAACTGTCGATTTTCAAAAATCCCGAATTTGACATCGAGCAGTCGTGGCTTGACAGGTACGAATTGGAACCATATATATTATACAAGGCCGTGAAA